>NZ_CFJNYH010000045.1:0-23785 GCF_984815275.1 Coprobacillus sp. | reverse complement strand
AGAAATACAAGGAGGAAATATTATGGCTAAATGTAAATTATTAATGCAAACAGCTCAAACTCAAAAATTAATCGACTTTTTCGATGGATATGAAGATGAGAAAGTAAAATGTAGATTTGTAAAGAAAACTGGAATTAAAGCTGAAATCGAATGTGAAACAGAATTATCACCTGATGAAGCTTCTGCTTATTGCAAAGGACTTTTCAAAAAGACTCCTGAGGGAGCTGTATTATATTTTTCAATTCAACCAGATGGTTTCTTTGGTTAAAAATAAGGACAATGTCCTTATTTTTTTCTTTTCTATTTTATAATATTTGATATAATAAGACAGAAAGTGGTGAAAAAATGAAAGACTATAGTGAATATTTTAAAGGGCCATCATTAAGAGATGCAAAGCATAGAGGAAAAGATGAGATTCATCATATTGATGATGCTTATGAAGTTCCAGCAGATATGATTGGGATAGGAAAAGGACAGAAGTATTTTATTCAAACTTATGGTTGTCAAGCGAATGAACGTGATGGAGAGACATTGGCAGGAATCTTAGAAAGCTTAGGCTATGAAGCAACTGATGAGATTAAGGATGCCCAGGTTGTTTTATTGAATACATGTGCAATTAGAGAAAATGCGGAAGAAAAAGTTTTTGGAAAAATTGGATATCTTAAGAAGGTGAAACGTACTAATCCAAATGTTATTTTTGGAATTTGTGGTTGCATGGCACAAGAGGAAGTTGTTATTCAAAAAATTCTTGAAAAGCATCAGCAGGTGGATATGATTTTTGGAACACATAACATTCATCGTTTACCAGTATTATTAAAACAGGCCATGTTAGATAAAGAGATGGTCTTAGAAGTTTGGTCAAAAGAAGGAGATGTTATTGAAAATCTTCCTAGTCATCGTGCTCATCCGTATAAAGCATGGGTTAATATTATGTATGGCTGCAATAAATTCTGTACATATTGTATTGTTCCTTATACTCGTGGAAAAGAAAGATCACGTTTAAAAAATGAGATTATTGAAGAAGTGAATGAATTAAAGGCACAAGGATATCAAGAAATCACTTTGTTGGGGCAAAATGTAAATTCTTATGGGAAGGATTTTGATGATGGTTATAATTTTGCATCATTATTAGCTGATGTTGCTCAAACGGGCATTCCGCGTATTCGATTTACAACGAGTCATCCATGGGATTTTACAGATGATATGATTGATACAATTGCTCAATATGATAATATTATGCCAGCAATTCATTTGCCTGTTCAATCAGGAAATAGCGAAGTTCTTAAACGTATGGGTAGACGTTATAGCCGTGAACAATATTTAGAATTATTTGATAAAATTAAAACCAAAATACCTGATTGTACAATTACAACAGATATTATTGTTGGTTTCCCTGGTGAAACAGATGAACAATTTGAAGATACAATAACATTGTATGAACATTGTGAATATGATTTAGCTTATACATTTATCTATTCGCCTCGTGCTGGTACGCCAGCCGCTAAAATGGAAGATGATATTGATATTCATACGAAAGAACAACGTCTTTATCGTTTGAATGATTTAGTGAATGAAAAGGCATTAAAACAAAATCAAAAATATCTAGATGAAGTAGTTGAGGTTTTGGTAGAAGGAACATCTAAAAAAGATGATAATATGTTGACCGGATATACGAGACATCAGAAACTTATTAATTTTAAAGGTAATCAAGATCATATTGGTCAGATTGTTCCTGTGAAAGTGACCGAAGTAAAGACATGGGCTTTAAAGGGTGAAGAAATTGAATAAGGAAATAGAAGAAAAAGCGAAAGCTCTTAATCAGTGGATATTGGATCAAGAAGTCGTTAAAGAGTTTCAAAAATATGAAACTCTTATTCATAACAACCCTGATTTATTAAACACTGAAGAAGAACTCAAAGATATACAAAAGCAAATTGTTAATGCTAAACATCAAGGAATTGATTGTCAAAAACTTATTGAAAGTTATGAAAACAAAAGAAAATTATTTGATGAAAATCCAATTGTTTATAATTATCTTTTATTGAAGCAAGAGGTCAATGACCTTGTTACTCAAATACAAGATGATATTAATGAACAATTACAGAAAAAGGTTGACTAAAGATACAAAAATCTATATAATCTTTCAATAAACTACAAAACAAAAGTCGGAAAAAGGAGAGAAAACATGGCATATTTTTTTGATGAACCATCGCACACATTTAATGAATATTTATTAGTTCCAGGATACTCAAGTGCAGAGTGTCAACCTAAAAATGTAAGCTTGAAAACACCTTTGGTAAAATTTAAAAAAGGTGAAGAACCTGCTATCTCATTAAACATACCTCTTGTATCTGCAATTATGCAATCTGTATCTAATGATACAATGGCAGTTGCACTTGCAAGAGAAGGTGGGGTTTCATTTATTTATGGCTCTCAATCTGTTGAGTCACAAGCAGAAATGGTTAGAAAGGTCAAAGCATATAAAGCAGGGTTTGTTCCTAGTGATTCAAATATTGCTCCAGATCAAACATTAAAGGATGTTATTGAATTAAAAGAGATGACTGGACATTCAACAATGGCTGTAACAATTGATGGAACAGCGAATGGAAAACTAGTTGGGATAGTAACAGGAAGAGATTATCGTGTATCTCGTATGGATATGGATACAAAAGTATCTGAATTCATGACACCATTTGATAAATTAGTGACTGCTCATAGTGGTGTATCTTTGAAAGAAGCAAATGATATTATTTGGGATAACAAATTAAATGCATTACCAATTATTGATGAAAATCAAAAATTAGAATATTTTGTTTTTAGAAAAGATTATGAATCAAGAAAATCAAATCCAAATGAATTGTTAGATCACTCTAAAAGATATGTTGTTGGTGCTGGTATTAATACAAGGGATTTTGCTGAACGTGTTCCTGCTTTGGTAGAAGCTGGAGCAGATGTACTATGCATTGATTCAAGTGAAGGTTTTAGTGAATGGCAAAAATTGACAATCGATTGGATTAGAAAAAATTATGGTGATACTGTAAAAGTTGGTGCTGGTAATGTAGTAGATGCTGAAGGTTTTAGATTCTTAGCAGATGCTGGTGCTGATTTTATAAAGATAGGAATCGGTGGAGGTTCTATTTGTATTACACGTGAACAAAAAGGAATTGGAAGAGGCCAAGCAACAGCAACTATTGAAGTCGCTAAAGCAAGAGATGAATACTTCCAAGAAACTGGTATTTATATCCCTATCTGTAGTGATGGTGGAATTGTTCATGATTATCATATGACTCTTGCTTTGGCAATGGGTTCAGACTTTATTATGTTAGGTAGATATTTCTCTCGTTTTGATGAATCACCAACAAATAAAGTGAATATCAATGGACAATACATGAAAGAGTATTGGGGTGAAGGAAGTGCCCGTGCAAGAAACTGGCAAAGATATGATTTAGGTGGAGATAAGAAACTTTCTTTCGAAGAAGGTGTTGATTCTTATGTTCCTTATGCTGGATCATTAAAAGATAATGTTGGTTTATCATTAGCAAAAATTAAGTCTACAATGTGTAACTGTGGGGCATTATCTATTCCTGAATTACAGGAAAAAGCTAAAATCACTCTTGTTTCTTCTACAAGCATTGTAGAAGGTGGAGCACATGATGTTGTTTTAAAAGATTCGACTCCGTCACATAATCAATAAAATATAGAAAGTGTCTGTTTGTTTTGAACAGATACTTTTTTCTTTAGAGAAAAGCATTTGTAGACAAGCAAAAATAATCTGTCAATGATATACTTGAACTAGAAAAGGAGGAGTGAATAATGGTTGCATGGGAACCGATTCAAGAAACAATTACATATATAGAAAACAATTTAGCTTGTGATTTAAATGTTGAAATACTCGCACATAGAGTATATTTATCACCATATTACTTTCAGCGTTTGTTTAATCGTTTGGTAAATAAAAATATTGCTGAATATATTAAGCTGAGGAGACTTGCCAAAGCTGCAAAACTATTAAAGGAGTCTGATTTAAGCATTTTAGCGATCGCAATCGAGTGTGGTTTTCAAAGTCATAGTCATTTTACAAAGGTGTTTAAAAATGTTTATACGATAACACCATCTGAATATCGAGATTCAAATATTCATCTGGACTTTTTTGTTCAGCCGGATTTATCTCTGAATTATTCTTTTATAGAGGAAGGGAAACCATATATTGTTGATGATATGGTTATCGAAATTAATGAATATGAATGTGAAGAAGATATTCAATTTATTGGCAAAAGTACGATTTCACTTGTGTCTCAAATCGGGGAAGCTAAAGTTAATCAGCTCACATCGCTATGGGATGATTTTGAAATCAATCAAAATCAAGCAGGTGTAGATATTTTAACTCCCTGTGAAGATGCAAATTATTTTGATTATTTCGTTGGAATAGAATCTAAAGATAATCCTTTTCATTTGGAAACAAGAGTAATGCCAAAAGGAAGGTATGTTGTATGTCGTTATGAAGCAGAGGATTTTGATACTTTAGTCAATGTTGCTTTATATAAGGCAAGCCAGTATTTGTATGAAAGGTGGTTACCCCAACATCATCTGATTCCTGAGCCATTGCTAGTCCAGAAGTATTTTCAACCGTTTTCAAAAAACTGTTATATAGAATTATGGGCAAAACTTCAGACACCAAAAATATAATGGATAGAGTATTTAAATAAGAGTTTCTAGACCAAATATCAATTGCCAGAATAAAAAATGAAATTTCATAAATAAGCATGATATCATACAATAATTATAAAAAATTGTGTTATATCATGTTTTTTGTCATATAGTATATGGAGGTGGATTTATGAGCAATAATATCAGAGAGATTTATACGAAGGCAATTGTGGCGAAGGGGAAAAAATTATCCAAATGTACCTATACTTTTACTTTGACAGATTGTCCAAATGACATACTTGGATGTTGGATTACAAATCATCATTATGAAGCAGCTATTAAAAATAGAGTTCCTAAGATTGTTGGGACTTATGATGTGCATGTTTGGTATAGCTGCCATGATGAAATGGATTCGGTTGTGGAGAGGCATCAAGTCACTTATATTGATGATATGCAAGTCACAAAGAAAGAATCACGAGATTTTGAGACAACTGATCAAGTCAAAGCAAGATGCCGTGAAAAGCCAAAATGTTTGTCTGCGTCACATAGTGATTACAATGTGACGATTGAAGTTGAGAAAGAAATGCAGATAGAAATCAGTGGTGAAACTTGTATCAAAGTAGAAGTCAAGAATGAGGATGAAGTTTGGGATGAATTTGAAGATATAGAAATCAATCCTGACTTCATTAAAAGTTGATTATTATATGTATTTATGAAAAGAATTCCTAGCTTTTGTAAGAGGAATTCTTTTCATTATTTGACAAATTATGCTATAATGTACTAGTTATATGAGGAGTGATAAAATGAAACAAAAATATTCACCAATGATGATGCAATATTTAAAAATAAAAGAAGACAATAAAGATGCTATAGTGATGTTTAGATTAGGTGATTTCTATGAAATGTTTTTTGATGATGCTGTCATTGCTTCAAAGGCTTTGGAACTTGCTTTAACGGGTAAAAATGCTGGGGTTAAAGAAAGAGTTCCTATGTGTGGAGTACCATTCCACTCAGTGAGTGGTTATATTCAAAAATTGATTGATTTAGGTCATAAGGTTGCTATTGTAGAACAATTAACAGATCCTGGGAAGAAAGGAATTGTTGAGCGTGGAGTTGTTCAAATTGTAACACCAGGAACGATTATGGATGGTTCTCTTAATGAGAAAAGAAATCATTATATTGGGGCTTTAGGTGTTTTTGATTTTAATTATACTTTGGCTTATTGTGATATTTCGACTGGAGAGTTCTATGTTGTGAATATTGATAAACAGGAGCATTTATTAAAGAATCAGATTGATTCTTTAGGTTTGAGAGAATTGGTTGTTGATGAAGATATTCATTTTGATCAGGTATTTATTTCACAATATCATAATGATAAATTTAATGATTCTTATAAGAAAGTCTTTGAAAATATAAAAGATTTAAAAGAAATTAAAGTTTGTTCAATCTTACTTAATTATATGCTTGAGACTCAAAAAAGAGAATTAGGTCATATTCAAGTTATTCAGGAAGTGAAAACAGAAGATTTTATTTATATGGATTCTTATACAAAGAAATCTTTAGAACTTGTAAAGAATGCTGATAATGAGAGTTATGGGACTTTGCAATGGTTATTAGATGATACAAAGTCAGCAATGGGTGGAAGACTTTTACGTCAATGGATTGAAAGACCATTAATTAATCAGGAAAAGATTGAAAGAAGAATGGATATCATTGAAATCTTAATTGATAATTTTATTGAAAGAGAAACGATTAAGGATATTATTAATGATATTTATGATATTGAAAAATTAGCAGGAAGAATTGCTTTTGGAAATGTTAATGCGAGAGATTTAAAATGGATTGCTGCTTCATTGAAGGTGATTCCTGAATTAAAGCATCAATTGTTGTCACTTGATAATCAATATACTCATAGTCTTGCAGAACAATTATTAGATTTAACGCATATTACTGATTTAATTGATCAGGCTATTGTTGATAATCCACCATTGACAATTAAAGAAGGTGGATTGATTAAAGATGGTTATAATGAAGAGTTAGATGAGTTGCGTTATATTCGTGAGAATGGAAAACAGTGGTTAAGTGAATTTGAACAAAAGGAAAGAGAAAGAACAGGAATTAAAGGGTTAAAGATTGGGTATAACAGAGTATTTGGTTATTATATTGAAGTTACAAAGAGTTATTTGCCTATGATTAAAGATGAATTTGAATATACGAGAAAACAAAGTATCTCTAATGCTGAGAGATTTGTTACACCTGAATTAAAAGAGATGGAAGCAAAAATTTTGAGTGCTCATGATAAAATGGTGGCACTTGAATATGAAATCTTTGTTCAAATGAGAGAGTATATAAAAAAGGATGTTCATTCTATTCAAGATGTAGCTAGCGTTGTAGCTCAAGTTGATGTCTATCAGTCATTAGCATCCAAGGCAAGTCATAATGGTTATGTTCGTCCAACATTTAATGATCAACATATTGTGGATATCACAAATGGACGTCATGGTGTGATTGAACAGGTCATTTCCAGACAAAACTACGTCCCAAATGATTTACATATCGAAAATGATGCACCTATTCTTTTGATTACTGGTCCAAATATGGGTGGGAAATCTACATATATGCGTCAAATTGCATTATGTGTTATTATGGCACAGATTGGCTCATTTGTGCCTTGTGAACATGCTAATTTGCCTGTATTTGATCAAATCTTTACACGCATTGGTGCAAGTGATGATTTGATTTCAGGACAGTCAACATTTATGGTTGAAATGTTAGAAGCTAACAATGCTTTGCGCTATGCTTCACAAAATTCACTTATTATCTTTGATGAAATAGGGCGTGGAACTGCAACGTTTGATGGGATGGCTATTGCGCAAGCAATGATTGAGTATATAGCAACATCTATTCGCTGTGTAACATTATTTTCTACACATTATCATGAATTAACAATGATGGATGAAAAGTTTAAGATTCAAAATGTGCATGCAAGTGCCTCAGTTGAAGGTGATCATATTGTTTTCTTGTATAAGATTAAACCTGGTAGAAGTCATCGTTCTTATGGTATCAATGTTGCTCAATTAGCAAAATTGCCTGATGAAGTGATTGCTCGAGCGAAAATTATTTTGAAGTCTTTAGAAGATAATAATATTGAAACGGTTATTAGTGAAACAGTTGAGCAACCAGTCATTGTTCAAAAAGAAAGTGAAGTTGAAAAGACGTTATCAAGAATAGATCCTATGGCATTATCACCAATAGATGCCTTAAGTACATTAATTGAACTCAAGAAATTATTATAAGTGAGGTGAATTTATGGCAAAAATAAGACAATTAGATGATGTTCTATCAAATAAAATTGCAGCTGGTGAGGTTGTTGAAAGACCTTCTAGTGTTGTTAAGGAATTGGTTGAAAATAGTGTTGATGCTGGCGCAACACGTATAGAGGTATTTATTGAAGATGGTGGACTTCAGAAAATTAAGGTTGTAGATAATGGGGAAGGAATGGCTAAAGAAGATGCGAAGCTCTGTTTTTCTCGTCATGCCACAAGTAAAATTAAAGATGACCATGATTTATTTAATATTATGACTCTTGGTTTTCGTGGGGAAGCCATCCCCTCAATTGCCTCGGTCAGTCATTTTGATTTAAGAACTTCAACAGGTGAAGAAGGAACTTATGTCCAATATGAATTTGGTAAATATAAAGATGAAGGTATTTGTGATTTGCCTAGAGGGACTCAAATGACAGTTACAAAACTTTTTCAAAATGTTCCAGCCCGTTTGAAATACCTTAAATCTGTAAATAGTGAATTTGCATCTATACATCAGTATGTAGAACGTATAGCTCTAGCATATCCTACAATCGCAATCACCTTATATCATAATGATAAAATGATTTTTCAGACAAATGGAAAAGGAAATTTATTAGAAGTCATTGCAAGTATGTTTGGTGTATCGACAGCTAAAAATATGCTTCCTATTTCATTAGAGAATGATGAATTTGAAATGAGTGGCTATATAAGTAAAATTGATACATCGCGAGCATCAAAGACAAACATTATTACATTAGTCAATCATCGTTATGTAAAAAATGCAATGAGTATTGATGCTATTAATAGTGCATATCGTGCTTATCTTGCTGATAACCGTTATCCAATTGCTGTTATCAATATTGAAGTTGATCCTTATTTAGTTGATGTCAATGTTCATCCATCTAAATTAGAAGTTCGTTTTTCTAAAGAATATGAATTAAGAGATTTGATTTATAATGGTGTTTTGGATGCACTGCAACAAGTTGACTTAACTTATCAAGTAAAGAATAAACAAACTGAAAGAGAAACATTTAAGCCTCAGCTTGATCAAGTCACTTTTGATTTACCTGAAGAAAAGCCAATTGTTTATATACAACCAGCAGTGCAGTCTGTATCGCACGATTCGCAAACAGCTGATTTGCTAGATGAACAATACGCTAATATGGTGCAAGAAGAAAAGGTTATTTATCAAAACGATGAAATGTCTCATAAAAGTCTGGAGAAAACAACTTCTCATGAGACTTTCCAGCAAAAGCCAATTAAAGAGAAAATATATGCTAAAACACAAATTCATGGGACTTATTTAATTGGTGAAAATGAAAAAGGGATGTATATGGTCGATCAGCATGCAGCACAAGAGCGTATAAACTATGAGTACTATAAAGAACAATTTTCGCATCTTGATTTAACTATGCAGCCATTATTGGTTCCATTACAATTTGAGTATCCCATGAGTGAGTTTTTAATTTTAGAGGAACGTAAGGGAATATTAGAAAAAGTTGGAATTTATTTAGAAGTGTTTGGAGAACATGGTTATATTTTAAGAAATCTGCCACTTTGGATGAAAAAAATAGATGAAAATATATTTGTTGATGAGATGGTTCAAGAAATATTAAAGAAAAATCATTTAGATGTTGTTGCTTTACAAGAGCATGCAATTGCAACATTGAGTTGTAAAGCGTCATTAAAGGCAAATACTTATTTATCACCAAGTGATATGCAAACAATCTTTGATAATCTTATGCGATGTGAAAATCCGTATGTTTGTCCACATGGAAGACCGACAATATTATTTTATAGTGATTATGAATTAGAAAAATTATTTAAGAGGGTGGTATAAATGAAAAAAGGAATTATGAGTTTGATTCTAGAGCTTGCTCTAGGGGCATGCGTTATTATGTTAATGGGATATTGGTTTGACGGTGTCTATGTCAAAGACTTTGGAGTGGCCTTTTTAGTGGCTCTTGTTTTGGCTTTATTGAATACATTTATTAAGCCTATTTTAACAATTATAGCTCTGCCAATTACCATTTTATCTTTAGGGATTTTTCAATTGATTATTAATGGATTTATATTAACATTAGCAACTGATATATTGGCTCCTGATTTTCAAATTACTTCATTTGGATTAACAATCATTGCATCGATTTGTATTTCTATTATATATAGTTTATTAGGAATAGGAAAAATCAATGACTAGAGTCATAGTTGTGATTGGGCCTACAAGTGTTGGTAAAACCAAAATGGGTGTAGAGCTTGCAAAAGCCATGAATGGTGAAGTCATTAGTGGCGATTCTATGCAAATTTATAAGGGCATGGATATTGGAACTGCCAAAGTCACAGAACAGGAAATGTCAGGTATTGTTCATCACTGTATTAATATTTTAGAACCAACTGATGAATATAGTGTTAAAGATTTTCAAGATGCTGTCCGCTTTCAAATTGATGATATAACAAGAAGAGGGAAACTGCCAATTATTGTTGGAGGGACTGGCTTATATATTAAAGCTGCTCTTTATGATTATGAATTCAGTGAAACAAAAGACAATCACGAAATCTTTAGGGATAAGTATAAAGATTATGATAATGAACAACTCTACCAGCATCTCATAAATATTGATGAAAAAAGTGCTTTAGAACTCCATCCACATAATCGCCAACGCGTTTTAAGAGCTATTGAAATTTATGAAGAGACTGGGCAAAAGAAAAGTGATATCGAAGCTTTACAACAGCATGTTTGTTTGTATGATGCTTATTTTGTGGGGTTGACAATTGAAAGAGAACTTCTCTATAGCAGAATTAATCAGCGTGTTGATGCTATGAAGGAGCAGGGATTGGAAAAAGAAGTGACAGATCTTTATCATCGAGGATTAGAAAGAAGTTATCAAAGCATGAAAGCTATTGGTTACAAAGAATGGTTTGATTATTTTGAAGGAATTATTGATAAAGAGACTGTTTATGAAAATATTAAGAAACATTCACGTCAATATGCGAAAAGGCAATATACTTGGTTTAAGAATCAGTTTGATGTTCATTGGTATAATGTTCAAATAGATGATTTTGAGAAGACTGTTCAGAATGTTCTTAGGGATATTTGTGTTTAAATATCTTTTTCTTTTGCTTTGCAACTGTTGGTTGACATATTTCTAAGTGCTAGTTGATTGTGTTTGGGGAGAATTATTATATAATGGGTTTGTCGGAGGAAATTATATGAAACTATATGAAAATTTATCAAGTCTACGAAAACAGAAAGGATATTCACAAGAAGAATTTGCATATTTATTGGGTGTTTCAAGACAATCAGTAAGCAAATGGGAGTCTGGCGCTTCTATTCCTGAATTAGAGGGATTGGTTGAAATAGCAAATATTTTTGAAATCTCATTAGATGAACTTGTTAAAGGTGAAAAAGCAGTTATTCAAGGAGCAGTTATTTCGGATGAACAGTTACATCGTGTTCTTAGAAAATCAATGTCATACGAGTATAAAAGCCGTATAAATATTTGTGGTATACCACTCGTGCATATTCATTTTGGTCGTGGAAGAAAAGTGGCCAAAGGGATTATTGCTTTAGGAAATATAGCTATTGGTGTTATAAGTGTTGGGGGTCTTGCGGTTGGGATCATTAGCCTTGGTGGTTTAGCACTGGGCTTATTAACATTTGCAGGATTGGCTGTAGGAATTTTAGCATTGGGTGGTGTGGGTGTTGGTTACATTGCCCTTGGTGGATTGGCAATAGGTATTTATGCGTGTGGAGGATTTGCTATTGCTTCTCACATAGCGATTGGAGGAGGAGCTATTGGGCATATTGCAATAGGTGCAAGTGCATCTGGTGATTATTGTTTACAGGGTTCAAATTTCACTAACGCTGAGATTTTTAGATTTTTAAAATCTATTCCTGAATCTATTCCTCATTGGATCCTACAACTGTTTGCATAAATAAAAAAATAGTCTTTAAGGTGAAGTTCACTTTGGGACTATTTTTTCTTATTATTGAGTTCTTTTAGATGACTCGTTCTGCCATGTTTTAAAATACGACGATAATTTTCAGCTAAGGCTTTTTCATAATTGCTTGTCATCCATGGAATATAGAATTGTTCTCCTTTAAGTGGTTCAGGAAGATATTGAATATATTCCCAAAGTTCAGGGCGATTATAATCATACTTTTCATCATCTTCAAGACCTACAGGTGATAAACGTAAATATTTTGGGGCTTTGTATGGATGAGTTGCAAGTGATGAAAGTGCTGCATCTATAGCGAGTTCTGATGACTTTGATTTAGGTGATAAGCATAAATCTAAGATAGCACTTGCTATTGGAATACGTGCTTCTGGGAAGCCAATGACTTTTGCGGCTTGAAAGGCTATGACAGTTCGCATACAAGCGTTAGGATTAGCCAGTCCTATATCTTCATAAGCAGTTGTTATCACACGTCGTTCTAATGATTCTATATCGTTTGCCTCAATTAATTTTCCTAAATAATACATAGCTCCATTTGGATCACTTCCACGAATAGACTTTTGTAAACCACTTAGTGTATCATAATATTGGTCTTCATCTTTATCAAATTGAGCATTTGCTTTTGTTAAAGATTGCTTGACCATTTGTAATGTAATCGTATCTGCATCGCAAAGGATACTTGCGACTTCTAAACAATTATATGCATAACGAATATCTCCACTACTCAGTTTTGCAATATATTCTAAGACACCATTTTCTACTTTAAATTGATAATTAAGTCCGTTTTCACAATTCAGAGCATGATGAAGACCGATTATAATGTCTTCTTCATCTAAAGGCTTTACTTCAACAATCTGACAACGAGAACGAATCGCAGGATTAATAGAATGATATGGATTAGCTGTTGTACAGCCAGCAATCACCAGCAATCCGTTTTCAATATGTGGTAATAAATGATCTTGCTTATCTTTATTCAAACGATGAACTTCATCAATAATAACAAATAATTCACCACTCATTTTGGCTTCTTCAATAATGATATCCATTTCTTTTTTGTTTCCTGTTGAAGCATTGAAGATACGATAAGGTATATTTAAATCATTGGCAAGTGCACTTGCCAATGTTGTTTTTCCACATCCTGGAGGACCATATAGAATTGTTGACATAGGATGATGTTTTTTAACGAACTGGGTAAACAATGCGTTTTCTCCTATAATGTGTTTTTGCCCAAGAACATCTTTTAAAGATGTAGGTCGCATGCGATGTGCTAAAGTCGTTGCCATAAAATCTTTCCTTTTCCTTGTTTTTTGATATAATAAGTATAACATTTTTAAGTAATGAATGATAGGAGAGACTTATGAAAATTGTTATACAAAGAGTAAAAGAGAGTTCTGTAAGTATTGATGGACAAATAAAAGGAAGTATTCAAAAAGGGTATATGACTCTGGTAGGCTTCTGTGAAAGTGATACAAAAGCTATTGTAGATAAAATGATAGATAAAATGATAGGATTACGTATTTTTGAAGATGATCAGGGAAAGATGAATTTGTCTTTAACGGATGTCCAGGGAGCAATTTTATCTATTTCGCAATTTACTTTATATGCAGATTGCCGTAAGGGAAGACGTCCTGGATTCACTGATGCTGCTAAACCTGATACAGCAATCCCACTTTATGACTATTATAATCAAAAAATACAAGATTCAGGTATACACGTAGAAACAGGTGTATTTGGTGCTGATATGAAGGTTTCGCTTATTAATGACGGTCCTGTGACAATCCTTCTTGATAGCAAAGATATTTGTAAAGGTTAAAAAAGTATATTCTCATTTTAAATGAAGAATATACTTTTTTTGTACAAGAGGAGTATTATTTATTGTATTTAGATACAATTTCATTCATTGTATCCCATTTCTTTTCCATATCAGCAACTAATTTTAATTGTGTTCTGCAACGATCTAAATTATGCTCAGGGTATTTTATTTTAAAATATGTGTCACCTTGTAAGTAGTCAGTTAAAAAACGCATCCCACATTCAAAGGTCATGACTTTGGCACCTAGAGGTAATGCTTTGATTTCTTCATCAGTCAGTTTGCCATCACACCCTTCAATGAAACCTTTTGTATAGACTTCAAAGAGATGCATATCACACTGAATAAGAGATAAATCTTTTTCATCTTCAGCACCAGTACTTGCACCAAAACGAATCGAATCACCAAAATCATTAATAGCCAAACCAGGCATAACTGTATCTAAGTCAATAACGCATATACCCTGATGTGTTTTATCATCAATTAATACATTATTTAATTTTGTATCATTATGGGTTACACGAAGTGGAAGTTTACCAGCATTTTGCATATCAGTTAGAACATTAGCAACATCTTCACGCTCTAAAATGAATTGAATTTCTGTTAAGACATCTTTTGCACGTCCACAGATATCCTTTTCAACTGCTGCTTTAAAGACTTCAAATCTGACTTTCGTATTATGAAAATCAGGAATTGTTTCATGGAGTGTTTGTGCTGGATAGTCAGCAAGCAGACTTTGGAATTTACCAAAAGCTAACGCACTTTGATAAAAATCCTCATCACATTTGACTTCATCATAACCAGTGGCACATGTAATAAAATGATATGCACGCCAGTATTGATTGTGACTATCTTTATAAAAGGGAAGCCCCTGTTTATTAAGGATAACAGTCAGTGTTTCCCTTTCTGGATCACCATTATTTTCGATAATCTTTTCTCTTAAAAAGGCTGTCACATTAAGGATATTTTCCATGAGCTCTATTGGCTGTTTGAAAATATTTGTATTCATTCTCTGTAAGATAATAGGCACAACTCCCATATGTCTTATTTTGTATTCAAGAAGAAAAGTATCATTTATATGACCGCTTCCATAAGGTTCACAAGATATTAAAGTGCCAACGAAATCAAAATGAGAAATGACTTCCTTTAATAAATAATTTTCTTTTGTCATTTTATTCACCCCATAACTTTTGTGGATAAATACCACTTGTCTTCATGTCTTTAATAGCTTTCATTATTACTGGTTTATCTTCTTTATAAGTGACTCCGTACCATTGATCTTTTGTTGTTAAGACTTCTACTGTTGCCTTTTTTTGATCAAGCAAATGACTCACAACACTTGGAATGAAATACTCACATTTTAGTGGATTGGAAATTAAACCATCATCTAAAAAAGATTGTAATCCATTATTGATTTCTTTAATAATACTCTTTGTAAAGCCCCAAAGATTCATAGAGACAGTTGTTTGACTTGGTAAATCATACCATATATAATCGTCTTCACTATAAGCAGCACCATGAACTGTTTTTTTGATTTTAGTACGTTCAACAATATTGATTAATTTGTGTTGCTCATTAACTTCACAGACACCTCTGGCAACTGTTCCATGTTCTGTCAGTGTTTTTTCGATTTGGTATCCTACCATGGCATAACGATACTGCGTATCATCATCATGCTGCAATAAATAATCATAAATTAATTGAAAAGCTTCAACACCATAATAATCATCAGCATTAATGACTGCAAAAGGACCTTCAATAATATCACGACAGCAATATATTGCATGAGCTGTTCCCCAAGGTTTTTGGCGTCCTTGTGGAATGATGTTTCCCAATGGAATATCATTGATTTCTTGATATGCATAATGAACTTTCATTATTTTTGACATACGATTTCCGATGGCATCTTTAAAATCTTTTTCAGTTTCTCTTTTTATGATAAAAATCACTTCTTCAAAACCAGCACGTTTGGCATCAAAAATAGAAAAGTCAATAATAATGTGACCATCACTATCAATGGGATCTATTTGTTTTAAACCACCATAACGACTCCCCATTCCAGCCGCCATAATAACAAGTACAGGTTTTTTCATAATCATCGCTCCTTTCTTTATATAGTTATCCAACGAAGTTCCATTGGCAATAAGTTGAGAGTTTCAACTTTGTTTCCAGAAACATAAAGATCGGTGAATAATGCTTCTGTTGTGTTGTTAATGACAGCAATCTTACCCACACTTTCAAATGAAGCAACTTCTGTATTGACATTGCTGACATAATATTTTTTCATTTCATCTTCTTTACCTGCTGCCCAATAGATTGCTCGTAAAAGTAAGCGACAGTTTTGTGGTGAGTATGGTAATCCAGCAAAATAGATGCTGCGGCCTTTTCCATAAGTATTTGTTACCAATTGTGCATATCCATGGTGCTGATTTAATATTTGATAATTCTCACCATGAGCATAGATGCCATTCATTCCCTCGCCAAAATCAATATGACCATCAATGTCTTCTAATAAGAAGTGATGCGAATTCACTTCATTGTATTTATCATGACTTAATGTAAAGCCAATTTCTTTATCAACACCTAAGACATCACTCAGTTGAAAGAATTGTCCTTGGTACTGATATGCTGTTGGTTCACCAACACCAATAAATCCACCACCTTGATCAACCCATTGTCTTACCTTTGTAACAACGACTTCATCAATCCAATTTTTGGCACCTGACCATGATGTATAAGCGCTCCCAGCATTGATGACGACTTTATATTGGTCTAAGACGCCATCTTTAATATCATCAAAATTAATAAAGTCAATATCAATTGGCATCCCACTTAAACATTCAATAATACCAACATATGAATAAATTTCACGATACCAAATAGCATGATGAACTTGATTATTCATCCAACGGCGAGATGATCCCCAGCAATTTAAAATCGCTACTTTAAATGGAGAAACATATGCACTTGTTCCTTGGATTGTATCATGAATATCCCTAAATTCATTAACAACATGAGTAATTGTATCAATAAATCCAGGCCATTCCAAGGCCAATTTTAAATACCCACCATATCCAATACGATCTAAAGGACTTCTTAATATTGCACGTCTTGCTTTTAACCAATTGGTATGTGCTTCGCCAATTGGGTCGCCACCTTCACAGAAAACATCTGGGAAGAAGTAGGGAAGGAGTCGACCCTCAGTATATTTAACGCCTTTAATATCAGATATCATACGCATTGTTACACCATCTCCAACTGAACCAACAACTGCATCTAGTCCAATTGTTTCAAAATATGGTCCATAAGGTTCTGTTCCAATCCAATGATCGCCTAAAAACATCATTGCTTCTTTGCCATAACTATGCACAATGTCAACTAACTCTTTCGCAAGTTTGCAAACCTCCTGTTGTTGGAAATTGATAAAATCCTTAAACTCTCGTGAAGGCACTCTAAAAAGCGAATTATGATAACCCTGATCTACTATGAATTCTGGTCTAAATTTATAACCTGCCCATTCTTCAAATTGTTTGAGAATATATGGGGAAACACTAGCGCTATATCCAAACCATTCCACAAATTTCTCTCGTTTTTGATCATCGAAGGTTAAAGTGAATTGATGAAAGAATGTTGTGAAACGAATTACATCTACATGAGGATTATCTTCACAGAATTTCTTCAACTTTTCTTTGACAAAAACTTGTGTTTTAGGTTGACGAACATCAAATGTTAATTGATGAGGAGCATCCTTCCAGTCATTGGTAATAAAGTTATACATATGAACAGGATCCCAAATCAAAAAAGCTAAGAAACTGACGGTGTATATATGATAAGGTATTGCCTGGATTGTGACACTTCCATTATCTTCACTATATGTCCAGCATGTTGTTGGGACGATTTCACCAGTGGTGCGGTCAATAACTTCCCACCAAATATGAGGGTCGTCAATAAAGTTTGGTTTTAATTGCTCTGTATGGAAACCTTTCATTAAGGTGATTGTTAGTGAAGATTCTTTAGCAGTATAGCGATCAGTTATTAAATATTCTTGTTGAATCTCTTCAGGATTTGCTAAAGCCCAATCATTATCTTTTCTTGTTGTATAATATGTTGCATAAACTTTTGCATCTAAATCTAAAAGTTCTTTTGGCATTTCTGTGCCATCGCAATCTCTAATTGCATCTGCTCCTAGTTTTTCCTTTAATGCAATTGTCTGATCAATCACATCTAAGTCAGTAGGGAGTGTGAGTCTTCCATAATTTTTCATGTTTTATCCCTCGTGATTTTCTAATATATTTAATTCTGTTTCTTTATCAAAAAAATGAACTTTATTCATAAGATAAGTAAATGAACCTTCATCATTAGCTCTAAGTGGTGTACTTCCTGGGACTTTTACTACAAAAGGAGCATTATCTTTTGTCATATGAATAAAACTTTCTGAGCCCATGAGTTCAACAACATCGACTTGATTTTGGAATGAAGCCTCAGGATGATGCATGATATATTGTGGATGAGTTGAAATATCCTCTGGACGAATACCCATTGTCACAGTTTTGCCAACATAACCACATGCTTTAAGAATTTTTGCCTTGTCTTCAGGAATGGTAAGTGTTATATCTGAGAGAACAATTGATAATTGATTGTCTTTTTCTTCAATCAATCCATCTCTAAAGTTCATTTGTGGACTGCCGATAAAACCAGCAACGAATTTATTAATAGGATGTTCATAAAGATAGGTAGGGGCAGCAACTTGTTGAACGCGACCATCCTTCATAACAACAATTCTCGTTCCCATTGTCATTGCTTCAGTCTGGTCATGAGTAACATAAATAAATGTTGTTCCAAGCTGTTGATATATTTTTAGGATTTCGACACGCATTTGAACTCTTAGTTTTGCATCTAAGTTGCTTAATGGTTCATCCATCAAGAAGACTTTAGGTTCACGAACGATTGCTCTTCCTAAAGCAACACGTTGTCTTTGTCCACCTGAAAGAGCTTTTGGTTTACGATCTAAGTATTGTTCTATATCTAAAGCTTTTGCAGCAGCACGAACTTTTTGATCAATAACATCTTTTGAAACTTTGGCAATCTTTAAACCGAAAGCCATGTTATCATAAACAGTCATATGAGGATAAAGCGCATATGATTGAAATACCATTGCAATATCTCGATCTTTTGGAGCAACATCGTTCATTAAAGTATCATCAATGTAAAGTTCTCCTGCTGAAATATCTTCTAATCCAGCAATCATTCTAAGTGTTGTAGATTTTCCGCATCCGGAAGGACCTACAAAAACAATAAATTCTTTATCAGCAATATCTAAGTTGAAATCAAAGACAGCTTGAACATTATTGTCATATATTTTATCTATATTTTTAAGTGATAATGTAGCCATTATATTTCCTCCTATTTATATTTCTTGTTGTATAAATATAGTAAGACCAATAAACCAGTCAAACCAATAAGTTCCATCCCTAGTCCAGCATAGCCAACATTTTGCTGTCCAATGCAAACCAGTCCAAATGAAATGACAAAGCAAATAGCAGCGATTATGTTTTTTGTTGTATTACTCATATCAGTTCACCTCTAATCTTTTAATCCACCAAGAGTCATCCCTTGGGTAAGTTTCTTTTGGACCATGATATACAAAATCAATGTTGGAAGCATAACAATAACCAATCCAGCATATAGCTGACCATAGTTTGCAGCAGCCATTTGTCCTTTAGATAAAGTGACCAATCCGACTGGTAATGTCTTAGAAGCCCCTGGCATCAATGTCAATGCAATAATGTATTCGTTCCAGAAAGCTAAGAAGTTAAATAAGATAACTGTAATAATACTTGGCTTTGCCATGGGAGCCATAACTTTAATCATTGTTTTAAAATATCCGCAGCCATCAATAAATGCTGCTTCTTCATAAGCTTTAGGAAGAGTTCTAAAATAACTGCTTAAAAGATAAACTGTAAAAGGGATAGCAGTTGCTGCATAAACAACGGCTAAAACAACAATATTATCTAAAAAGAAGAAATCACCAATCATGTCATAAACAACATCATCCCAAGATGTTAACATTAAGAAAATTGGTACAACAATATAATTAACATTGATAAATAAACCTCCCATAAAGGCTGTATTAATGAATTTTTTACCTTTAAAATCAAATCTTGCCAAAACATAAGATGCAGGTAATGCAATAACAACAAGTAACAATAGACCTAATGCTGTAACAATAACTGAATTCAAGAAATATTCAGCCATATTGGCCTTTTCAAAGGCATCTAAGAAGTTTTGAATATAAAAACTAGCAGGTAATGACCATGGACTTCCTTGGAATTCCGCATTTGTTTTTAATGATGACATAAATACCCATACAACAGGGACTATTATCGATATAGCAAGTGTAATTAAGGCAACATACACAAATATTTTATACAGTTTTCCACTACTTATTTTTTCTTTTTTCATGTGTGTCCCTCCTTAGAATTCATATTCTTCACGTTCTGTCACTTTATTAATAACAGCGCTTAATAAGAATGAGAAGATAAATGTAATAGCACCAATAGCCATACCATAACCATAACTTGCATTGTTATAAGCTTGATCATAGAGATAGAAGAGAAGTACACGACTGGCTCCATCTGGTCCACCTGTAGTCATAACTTGAACCAATAAGAAACTTAAGTTAATTGTACTGATAACAAAGAAAGTTAAAGTTGTACGAATGTTGCTCCAAACAAGCGGGAGAGTAATGGTAAAGAATTGTTTAATTTTTCCACAGCCATCAAGTTCAGCTGCTTCATAATAATGAGCAGGGATAGATGACATACTTGCCATATACATAACCATATAATATCCAATGGCTTGCCAAATTAATGCAAAAGCAATTGAATACATGACAATAGATTGATTTCCTAAATAAGGAATACCCTGCCAATCTTTACCCATAAATAACCCTAAAAAACTATTCAGTAATCCATTTGCTGAGGGGTCATAAATAGCTGAGAAAATAGCCCCGATAACAACAATTGATAATATATTAGGAATGTAAAAGATAACTCTAAAAAAATTTTGTCCTTTTAACTTCTCCCTAACTAATATGGATGCAAAGATAATTGCTAAAGCAAGTGTAAATATTGTGACAATAACGATAACAAATATAGTATTTTGGAAAGCTCTAATAAAATTCATATCTTTAAATAGAATTAAAAAGTTATTCAGCCCAACAAATGTTTTTTCATCAGAAAATCCTCCCCATTTTAATGTCGACATTAAGAAGACATTAATGGTTGGATAAACCATAAAAACTGTGAATAAAATAACTGCAGGAGCAAGACATAAAATGATAAAACGTCTTTTTTCTTTTTTCTTATTCATAGTAATCCTCCTTCTTACTTATAAGAATAGGCGGTGTTCCCACCGCCTACCTCGTGTTTTTTATGAAACTATTTATTAGCATCTGCAATTTTTTGAACTGCATCTACTGAAGCATTATACCATTCATCAACTGTTTTATCACCTGAGACAACTGAGTTAATAGAACCAAATAAGATTCCAGTTTCACCAGTTAAAGTCACACCTTCAACAGCATTTGCTGCCATAAATGTTGAACTGTTAGTTTTGACACCTTTATCAGCCATTGTAAACATGAAACTATCAGATTCAGCAACTCTCTTTTCAGAACCTTTGATTGGAATTAAGAAACCAGCTTTGTAAATTTCTTTTTTAGGATCTTCACTCTTTTTCATTGCTTCTTCATCTAAAGCACCATATTTGTAGAATAAGTCAGCAGCTTCATCGCTATAACAATAAGCCATGAATTTCATTGCTAATTCTTTATTTGCAGCTTTTTCAGGTACATACATTTGTTCTACAAAGTTAGTTGAATATGAATCTCCACCAGCTTTAGCAGCAGGAATACCAGTAATTCCCCATTCAAATCCATCAGGAGTTGTTGCAGCCATTTCACCTGGTAACCAAGTTCCATTAGGGCAGAATAATGCTTTACCATCAATGATTAATTGTTGATTTTTTGTGAAGTTATCACCATTAGCATTTGCGACTGTAGTAGGAGCAGTATATTTTGCTAATTTACCAACGATTTCAAATGCTTCTTTAACTTCAGGAAGTTTCCAAGCATCTACATCATAACTAATTAATTTGGCATAAGTTTCTGGACCAGCAGTAGCGTTTAATAAAGAAGTGAAGAACGCATCAAAGTAACCAGCAGTAGGATAAGTGAATAATGAAATTCCTTCTTTTTTAGCTTCTTCAGCTAATTTCCACATTCCATCCCAATCTTTTGGAACTTCCCAATTTTTTTCTTTGAATAAACCAGCGTTATAGAATAATCCACAAGGGGCATTGTTTAATGGTGCTAAATATAATTTTCCATCACCATAAGGGTCAGCAGTTGCTCCTTGAACAAATGAAGATAGAATTTTGTCTTTGACTTTTGTGCTCTCACCAGGAATTTCAGTGTCTAATAATGCAGAAATGTCAGCAATTTGTTTTTCTTTGATAAGTGTATCAGTTAAACCGCCAACACCTCCTACAGTTAAATAAATGATGTCAGGAACATCTTTCCCAGCAGTGATTTTTGGTCTGACAACATCACTGATTTTTTTATCAAATGTTGCATTAACCTTTACACCATTATCCTGTTCAAATTTTTCAATGACTTTTTTCCAGCCTTCAGTACCATAACCACCATCAAGACCGGCAATTGTTAATGTTTTCCCTTCAGCAGTGCTGGTATCTTTATCTTTGTTTCCACATCCAACAAGTAAAGAACCTAACATCAAAACAGAAAGTCCTAAAGATAACACTTTTTTTGTTTTCATTTTCTTGTTTTCCTCCTTCATGATATCTTCTAATACCAATATATCTAAATGTAACCGCTTTATCTACTCGAAAATTGTTAATTGTTTTATATATATTGCTTTTTGTACAAAAAAATAATAAAATATAAATGGAAAAATATGGAAGGAGATTTTTATGAGCAACAATAGAATAGACATTTCTAAAAATGATGTTTTTGATTATGAGGCTAAACTCATCTATATTACGTATTCTAAATTTGAAAATGATTGGACATCATTAATGCATTTTCATCCTTTTTCAGAGATATTTTATGTTGTTGGAGGAAAGGGGAAATTTACTGTTGAAAATGATACATTTGATGTCAAACAAGATGATATGATTATTGTAAATCCAAATGTTTATCATCATGAAGATAGTGATGGAGATCATCCATTAGAGTATGTTGTTCTTGGTGTGGAGAATCTATCCTTTGGTCTAAATGGTGAAGATAATGAGTTTTTATATCAAAGTTTTGAAAAAAACAATGATGATATCCAATACTATATTACTCATCTTTTAACTGAGAGCGAAGAAAAATTGACTGGATATGAGACAGTATGTCAGAAATTGTTTGATTTATTTTTATTAAAAGTTGTGAGATATATGAAATTAAATTTAAGTGATAATCCCATTCAAAAACCTATGAAAAGAGAAATCAGAATGATTTGTCAATATATTGATCAAAACTACGCTGAAGATATGTCATTAGAATCATTAGCAGAATTTATGAAGATGAATAAATATTATATGGCACATGAATTTAAAAATAATATTGGTATATCTCCTATTAATTATCTCATTGAAAGAAGAATTAAAGAATGCAAATCACTTTTGACGACAACCAGTTTATCAATTGCTGAAATATCTGAGACTGTTGGTTTTTCATCACAATCCTATTTTTCGCAAATATTTAAGAAGAATACAAATATGACTCCTAAACAATATCGTGATGAGAGTATATATAATAACAAAGAAAAGAAAAAAGATGATAGCGCAATGTATCAAAAGCAATATATATTTAAATCAATAAGTAGTGAATAAAATATATTATATAATATAGAAAGGAACTGATTGGTTAAAACTGCTTTTTTCTTGTTATATTTTCAATTATTTTATAGATAGAAAACGAGAATTGAAAAAAAATATCATTTTTTTAAAAAAAGACTTTACAAGGGAGAGGAGAAATGATATTATAAGTGAGCACTCGACG
>NZ_CFJNYH010000044.1:0-23958 GCF_984815275.1 Coprobacillus sp. | reverse complement strand
AGAAAGAGGTCATAAAAAATGCATAGATCAAACTTAAAAGTCTTTCAGAAAACTATTAATGTATTAAAAAACAAAAAACTTAGAGTCGTTTTAATTTTAGTGATTTGTTCGATATTTATTATTAATTTTTCACATCAATATATTAATGAGCACATAGCTTTAGATTCAAATCAAGTTACTCTAAGTAAATGTGTAGATGGAGATACTGCACATTTCTATATAAATGGTAAGAATGTTAAAGTCAGATTCTTGGCAATAGATACTCCTGAAACAGTTAAACCAGGAACACCAGTTCAGCCATATGGCAAAGAAGCAAGTGAATTTACTTCTAATGCATTAAAAAATGCAAAAGAAATTAGATTGGAATACGAGGAATCTAATAAAATAGATAAATATAATCGTACTTTAGCTTATGTATTTGTTGATGGTGAATTGCTTCAGGAACAACTTTTGCTGAAAGGTTATGCGAAAATGACATGTTTATGTAATAGTTATCGATACTCTTCAATTTTGAATGCTGCTGAAAGAAAAGCTAAAGAAAATAAGTTAGGACTGTGGGGGCATAAATGATGGCTATATTACAAGTTATTAAAACAATTATTAGGTATGAATGCGAATGTCCCCATTGTCACAATAAATTAAAAAGTGATGATATTTATAGCCCATTTTATGGTATATCCGATAATGAAGTTTTTGAAATAGTACATGGTGATGAAATTGAAATAGAATGTCCAAAATGTAATTATCAATTTAAAATTGATGAAGTCGATTGGGAATAGGAGTAGATAAAATATGGATGAAAATATAATCGAACTTAAAAATTTATTAAATAGTATTAATGAAGATAGTGATGGTATTGAAGAGATTCTACAAGATATAGATGATACATTTGAATTTGTAGAATACTTACAGAGATTACGAAAAGAAGCAGTAGATATAATGGACATAACATCAGGTGATGAATTTCTTAAATATCGTTATAAATCCGAAACACTATTAGAAATTATAAACATAATTTATATATTTTTTATATAGCATTATTAATTTAAGAAATAGGAGAACAAATAATGACAGTAGATGAAATTTTAGATGTAGCTATTAATGGTGAAATTTGTATTTGGGATTATGAAAGAAATGACTTTGTTGATTTGGGGAATCCACTTAATTATTATCAGCTCAATGAATTAGAGTTGTTGGATAAAGAAGTTATAAATATTGAGGCTCAGGATTCTTATATTAATGTTACTATTGATTCAGGAAAATAATGAAATGGGAAAATTATATATAAGTTATGAAGCCATTGAAGAAATGGGAAAAGACTATTTTGAAAATAAATCTTATGAAGATTATGTGGATTTAGCAAAGTTTGATATTGTACATTTAGATGATGGATTATGGCTTCAACAAGATGATTATGGGGATCTTTATATTTCTTATAATGATTATGATGATTTTCAATTCTATGATGTTGAAGAGTTAAGCAATTTTGAAAATGCTGATACAGTTTTAAAAGATTTTAAATAAAGATTGGAGATATTATATGAAAAAAATGATTGAATTCTTAAAAAAAGTATTACCAGTACTTATGCGTTGTATATGGATTTTGATAGTTGTATTTAATACAGTTAGTCTTATGATTAGTTTTATTGCCTTTGCTCTTACATCTAATCAAACATATGTGTCGAATGTTTTAGAAATATCAATGCTGATGGCTATTGGTATAACTGGACTGATTGAAAACTTAAAAAAGAAAGTTTAAAGGTGATGTAATAGAATATGGTGCTCTTCATAAAAACTAACAAATATTGGAAAGTAAGAAGTATATTAAAAATAACATTATACATGATAATTCAGATATTAGTAATTTATATAATTTGTAACTATGAAAATACATTACAGTATATTTTGAAAGAATGGATAAATCAAAAGATTTTATTTGATGAAACTTTCTTAACACTAATATACATCATATCATCTGTACAACTTACAAGTTTTCAACAATTAATTATGTTTACAATTATGGTTTTACCTATCTGTTTAGTTATTATGATGTTCTTAGTAGGGGATGTTATGGTAATTGAAATTAAAAATCTAGCTTGTAAATTATTAGAGGAGAAAAACAAAAATGTATAAAATATTAGTTAACAGTCAAATGAAAATGACAAACATTGAATTCACTTGTTATGTAAAATCAAATATGAGAAAAATCTCATCTAAATATATTATAGAAAAATGTACTTACTCTAAGAATGATTTTCAAAGATTAGATGGAGCAATTATCAAGTATAAATAATATTTAAAAATGATCTAAAATATGAAAGGAAAGATAGCATGATAAAATTAAGTTTTAAAGATATTGATGATCTTTATATAAACATATGTAATGGCAAGATACAAATGAATTTATATAATTATTTTCAGCAACAACTGTATTATCATATTTATTACGATCAA
Organism: Coprobacillus sp.; assembly: GCF_984815275.1. Taxonomy (NCBI): domain Bacteria; kingdom Bacillati; phylum Bacillota; class Erysipelotrichia; order Erysipelotrichales; family Coprobacillaceae; genus Coprobacillus; species Coprobacillus sp. The sequence continues at coordinate 21,504 of NZ_CFJNYH010000044.1, read as the reverse complement.
CCAGTAGTAACCAAAGATACATTATTTGACCATGTCATTTTAGAATTTGAAAATTGTCAAATTAATGATTTGAAATCTGAAAATCAAAATCAAGAAATTACTCTATTAAAACATATTATAATCAGCACTTTTGATCTTTATCAATCTGAACAGATTAAGTCACTTATAAAAATCGCATTTAAAAATGAGTGTGAATTGTTCCTGGAGGATATAGGATTCTATTTCGATGATTATAATCGAAATTTACTAGACAATAGAGATATAGGAGAAATTCTAAAATTTACAATGCAATATTATGATAAGGCCTATAAATTATGGAAATGAAAAATGAAAGGAAATAAGTATGAAACTAACAGTTGAAGATATTTTAGGATTAAGTGAAGAGGAATATATCATGGTATATGATGAAAGTAAAGAAGAATATTTTAAAGATAAAAATGGATACACTGATCTTAGTTATTATACTTTGCTTGAGTTAGATTTGTTGCATAAAGAGATAGAATCTATAGGAGCAGATGATTATGTGGTGTGTAATATTAAGTAAAGAAAAAGCAAGGACTTTTTGATTAGTCATTGCCTATTTCTAAATCAGATTTTTTAAAAGTCATGATCACTTCTTTTGTTTCAAGATCACGTAGACATAGTTCTGTATGAGTAAGATCTCCGAGTTCAATTAGATCTTGTACTTTATATGCGTTTTTCTTAGCCTTATTATTTAAGGTCTGTGGAAATATATTTAACTGTCTTGCATAATCAGCAAATGAAAAACCATATCGACTTAATACACTTTTGATTTTACTTGTAATAGTAACCAATGTTCTCACCTCAATATAATAATATCATTTAATTACTGAGTAATCAAATAAAATTATTATATAAGTAAAATAACTTATAAATTAATTGACAAAATAAGTAAATATACTTATAATATAAGTGTGGAATAAAAAGGAGGAAAGTTATGAGAGTAATAGGTTATGTTTTTGATCAGCCGAATGGATGTTATCAATATAAATATTATTTTGAAGGATCACTTCAGAAAATATCTACATTCATACTTCAGAATAGAATGAAATGTAAAAAAATAACAATTACAGATATTGCTGATTGTCTGATTTGTACATATGATGATGGAATATTCTATTTTGGTGTCAATACAGAAGTTGCTGAAGCAATAGTGCAAATGGTTAATGAGGCAATTTACTTGAAACCCATACAATTTAAATTAAATAGTGATTATGACATGGAGGAAATAGAATGATTAAAATGAGAATTGAATTTTATAAAGATGAAGAATTAGAAGAAGCAATCAAATTTCTAGAAACACAATATCAAATTATTGATAGAAGTAAGGTTACCAATTCAAAAAAAGAATTTAATAAGATGAGACTTATTCATTTAGAATTAGTTAAAAAATAAAAATGTACCAGTCACTGGTACAAATGGAGGAAAATATGAACGTAATCGGAATCGTAAATCGTAAAGGTGGAGTTGGAAAAACAACCACTGCAAAAAATTTAGCTTATAGCCTTATACTGGAAAATAAAAAAGTATTGTTATTGGATTTTGATCCACAATGCAATAGCACAAAGGGATTAGCAAGCAGAAAGTTTAATAAAACAGTATCAAATGTATTAAAAAATGAAAAAATTGAAAGATGTATATACAACACAAGATATGGAATTGATATTATACCAGGTGATTTATATTTAGCGTCTGAATCAATTGAAAAAAATATATTAAGAAATCAATTACAGCTTCTCAACACTCAATATGATTATATTATCATTGATACATCACCATATTTTAATGAGTTAACTGCTGAGATACTTCTTGTATCAGATCTTATTATTATACCAACTGAAATTGAAGTTGATTCACTGGATGCTATGACAACAACTATTAATGAACTCAATTACTTATGTGGAGGTCAGATAACATTCAAACTACTTTTTACAAAAGTAGAGAGTTTAAAGACTATAGAAAATGATATAGAAGAACTTGATACAATTTATGTTGATCATAGATTTCAAACATATATTAGATATCACAAATATGCAGTACAACGTGCTAGAAAATATCATCAACCACTTGCCAAAAGATACAAGATGGCTAATGTTACAAAAGATTATAAAGCACTGGCCAAAGAAATTATAAAGGAGGGAATCTAAAATGGCAAAGAGTATTTTAGGATCATTTGGTTCTGTCGAAACAAAGAAGAGAGAACTTAGTAGAAGCGATGTAGAACTCATTTACTATAAGGATATAAAAGTAGCTGATCGAAACAGAAAAATTAGAAATGTAGAAGAATTAGCTGAAGATATCTTAGAAGATGGATTGGAACATAATATACTGGTTCGTGAACTGGAAAACAATTCTACATATAAGTATGAAATTATAGCAGGTCATCGTAGATTTTCAGCTATAGGTATTCTTATAAAAAAAGGTCATAGTGAATTTGAGTATATTCCTTGTAAAGTGAAAAGGCATATGGATGATGTTGATGCAAGAAGAAGATTGCATTTAAATAATATAAATCAAAGTGGCTATACACCGTCGGAAATGCTTGATGCTATAGAAGAACTTGAAGAAATTTATAGATTAAAGAAAAAGCAAGATGGGATACCAGGTCGTATTCAAAAATTAATAGCAGATGATATAAATCTTAGTAAATCACAAGTTGGTAATTATCAATATATTATTAATAACGCAACACCTGAATTAAGGGAATTAATCCGTAAATTAGAATTACCACTTAATGTTGCTTTAGAAATATCCACTTTAGATCATGAAAATCAACTCATGTTCATAGAAAATGAGGATCATATTGATCTTGTAACAATTAAGGAATATAAAGAAGAATTAAATTCTAAACCAAGAAAATCAGAAAATTTTCAAAATGGTGAGGAAGTAGGTCGTGATAGTGAGGAGAATAAGATTGTCTTAACTAATTATGCTGAAGAAGACTATGACCAATATTATGAAGATGATAATCAGTATTATGATGATACAGAAGATACTGATTTAGAAGAGAAACAACCAACTCCAAAAAAATTAACCTTACAAGAAATGAGTGCTAATGCAAGTAACTCTATCAGAGACATGTTAGCGACAATGGAAAAATATAGTGAGTGGAAAAAAGAGAGAGAAGAACTTGAAGAAATATATAATCAATTTAAAGAGTTTGTTTCTGATATAGGACTATAGATTTTATCGCAAGAAGTTCATCTTCTTTCAGCAGATAATCTCGTTACTTGAATAATACTTAATCTCCCCAAATGGTATTAGAGGTTATCTGTTGAAAGAGGATGAGCATGACAATATATAAAATAAACGGAGGAAATAATAATGGTACTTGATGAACAATACCTAACATGGATAAAAGAAGAATTTGAAAGAATACAATTCACTAACGATTATTCTCAAGAAGAAAAAAATAGAAGATATGCTGATCTCATGACAAATCTAGAAAGTCATTTCTCAATACCTATGTTTAGAGAAGAGGCAGATCAAGTAGATCAAAAAGTTTTTGATCTTTACCAGGAAATCTCATTTGCTAGAGATTTCAGTATATATGACTAAAAATGTACCAGTGACTGGTACAAAAAAGAAAAAAATTAAATTATATGGAAAAGAGGAAAAATATGAAAGACAATAAAACATCTCAAAAATACATTAATATTAAAAGAATTGATAAAAATGAAAAGAACTGTTCAATATTAGAAGGAACAATTCAAAAAATAACAAACAACAAATCTTTTGCATTGAAAGAAAGACAGTACTTGATAACTATAATTAATCAAAAAATATCTAAAAAGTTTATAAATCATTTAGATATTATTGGAGCTCAATATTTAATAGTATCATGCGAAAACCAATTAAATATTATTACCAATAAGATTTCTGAAAAAAAATATATGTCTGTAGATGAAATGATAATAATTATACATGATTATATTTCAAATTAATCCATTATAATTTTGTAGAATATTCTCTGCATTCAACAATAGAAGAAAACTGTCCTAAAGTCTTCAATTCAAAATTATGTTCTGAATATTCAAATGGAAAATAGAAATCAAGGTTTGAAAGTATTGTATCAGTATTGGTGCTTTCAATAAATGTTAGGCTATCAGGATCTCCTATAGCTAAATATTCTTTCAGTGCATCTTCTGACATTGGTGCATAATCCTCATTATAGTTTAACTTTGAACCATTCACACATAACGGACAAGTTTCTAGAACCTCTTGATATGCTATTTCGCCTACACTTTCATCCACTTCATACAAAAGACAGTTTTCACAAATATCTTCATAATAAATAGGAGATATAGACCATTTAATTAAAGTATCATCTCTTAATTCAATAAATTTTTGTACTTTGTCAGTTTTTAACATAAAAAAATCACTCATTTTTATCCTCCTCAAATCTCTGATATAAAGTCCTCAGAAAATATAACATATATATATTATATCGTAGTTAAATAGATACATCAAGGAGATCAGACAATGAAAAGAAGAATAGAATACAGTCCAAATATAATCTTGTTTCAGATGATTGCATTACTTCCTGAAAACAATTTTAATCTAACTTTAGTAGCAAAACTGCTTCAAAAAGAACGAACCAATCTTTATAGATTGCTAAAAACATTTTTATCTACTAAAGACTATGATTTCTATCATATTGTAGATGGTAAGAAGCTATTAACTGAAGAAGGTATAAAACTATATACTTATGCAAAAGTGATATCTCATGCCTATGTTCAAATACAATGTATCGAAAAGAAAAGTGTACCAGTAACTGGTACAAATCGTTAAAAGTAAAAAATCTATCATAGTGTCCAGTATAGAATCGGTAGCTATTATCTCAGTTTGAGTGAGATAAAATGCTACTTAAATGAACTGTCATTTTACCAAATAAAGAAAAACGTGAATGATTTACAAACTATTTAGATTTATTTGATCTATAATATTTATAAATAACAATAACTTTATCAATGATTGATAAAACGATATAAATAACGTCAAGGATATTCATAAATATCATCCCCTTTCGGAGATAATATTCAGTTCAAGACTCTATACTGGACACTATGATAGATTTGAGTGTTTTGTATATGAAACATTATATATAAATAGAAATGGAGTGTCAAATTATGTATTTAAAGAATAATTTAAAAATTTTGAGATCAAAAAAAGGTCTTAGTTATCGTCAAATGGGAAAACAATGTGGTATTGGTTATGCAAGTATTAATCGATTGGAAAATGAAGATGATAGCAATGTGAAAATACATACTTTAAAGAAACTTGCTGACTTCTTCAATATTACTATTGATGAGTTAGTTTATAAAGATCTATCAAAAGATGTACCAGTCACTGGTACAAAATAAAAATATAAAATCTATCATAGTGTCCAGTATAGAATCGATAGCTATCATCTCAGTTTGAGTGAGATAAAATGCTACTTAAATGAACTGACATTTTACCTAGAAAAGAAATCGAACAACTTTTACAAATTACTTAGATTTATGGGACCTATAGTATTTATAGATAATTATTATTTTATCTATTATAGATAGAATGAAATATGTAATATTTAAAATATTCATAAATATCATCTCCTTTCGGAGACGATATTCAGTTCAAGACTCTATACTGGACACTATGATAGATTAAATGTCTTATAAAATACTTTATAAATATATTGAGGAAAGGAGTCAAATTAACAATTCAAGATTGATTATTCATTTTGTTGCAAGATTAAAAAATTGATTTTAAGGGGGTATTAATTATGAGTTATCAGGATACATTGGATAGAAAGGCTACAATAAAGGTAGCAAGAAGAGAGCTTAATCACTTTAGTGATCTTTTAAAGTTGCATGAGACATCTTTATATAACGTTGGATCACCAAGTTATGATAGTATTACAACTATTGTGAATTATCTGAATTATGATCAAAAACAATTAGAGAAGATTATAAAAAAGGATAAGCAAATTGAAGCAATCATGAAAGTATACAATGCAATTATGAAGTTATCCGAAGAAGAAATGCAAGTCATCTATACTAGATATATACTTCAGTATAAAAATGAAGATCTTGATGAAATACTAGGCTATTCTGAACGAAAAAGAAGAAGAATCATGAACAATGCTTTATTTAATATAGCAATTATATTGCATATTGAGATAAAAAAAGATTAAACGTCATTTTGTTGACCGTTTTAGCGTCATTTTTGTGGCCGTTTTGATGTCCGTTTGAGTGTCGTTTTGGTGACCGAAATTTGGCCTTTTATTTGGTCGAAAAAATGCTATAATTGATATGATAAGAATATTGTATTTGAAAGAGCAAATTGTTATTTATCTACTAACTTATAATCACAAAAGAAAGGTGAGCCAAATGAAAAAGAATATACTTAAAGGAATACTACTTGTATTTACTATCATGATTTTAGTAGGATGTACTAAAGAAAAAATGGAATTGAAAAATAATTCTTTTACTGTTGAATATGGAAATGCGATATCAGATAAGGCTGAAGATTACCTAAAGAATAGTGAAGAATTTTTAAAGAATATAAAAGTCGAGAATCTTCCAAAAAATGAAAAAGATAAAGAATATCCATCTGTTGGTGAATATGAGATCGTTTTAAAAACTGACAATCAAAAAGAAGTAGTTAAGGTATCTGTAAAAGATACTGTTGCTCCTGAGTTTAAAGATTTAAAAGAAAAATATGAAATAGAGTACGGATCTAAAATAGATTTAAAACAATTTAGTGCAACAGATCTTTCAAAAACAGAAATTTCTTTAGATGATAGCAAAGTGAATTATAAAAAGAGTGGAACTTATAAAGCTACTGTTATTGCTAAAGATGAAAGTAATAATGAAGCAAAAAAAGATATCAATATAATTGTAAAAGCTGAGAAAAAAGATAATACACCTAAGAGTTCTAGTTCATCTAGCAAAAAACCAAGTTCATCATCCAATAATAAAAGTTCAGATACCGTTAGGGTTCCAAGTAATAAAGATAGTTATATAGAATTTAGAGACGGTAATAATTCAGCGTGGGATTTTTTAATTGATAATGTGCCTAGTGATTGGTATGAATAAAAATACATAAAAATATATTACAGAAAGGTGAATTAAATGAAAACAAATATATTAAAAGGAATACTACTTATATTTACTGTCATGATTTTAGTAGGATGTTCCAAAGAAAAAATGGAATTAAAAAGTAATTCTCTTACACTTGAATATGGGAATTCTGTTTCAAATAAGGCCAAGGACTATTTAAATAATAGTGATGAGTTTTTAAAGGATGTAAAAGTTGAGAATCTTCCGAGAAATGAAAAGGATAAAGAATATCCATCTATTGGTGAATATGAGATTGTTTTAAAAAGTGACAATCAAGAAGAAGTAGTTAAAGTATCTGTAAAAGATACTATTGCTCCTGGGTTTAAAGATTTAAAAGAAAAATATGAAGTAGAGTATGGAGCTAAAATAGATTTGAAACAATTTAGTGTTACTGATCTTTCAAAAACAGAAATTTCTTTAGATGATAGCAAAGTCAATTATAAGAAGAGTGGAACTTATAAAGTTACTGTTATTGCTAAAGATTCTAGCAATAATGAAACAAAAAAAGATATCAATATAATTGTAAAAGCTGAGAAAAAAGATAATACACCTAAGAGTTCTAGTTCATCTAGCAAAAAACCAAGTTCATCATCTAATAATAAAAGTTCAAGTGGTAATAAATCTAGTTCAAATAAGAAAAATAATGGTTCTAGTTCTTCATCTTCAAGTTCAAACAGTGTAACATCTAAAGCAAGTGGGTATTCATGTATTGGAGGAAACTGTGGAACTTATAAAACATGGAAAGAGTTTCAAAAGCATAGAGTAGAATCAGGCCATGATAAAATATATAATTATGCTACTGAATATGATGATTTTGATTGGCCTGATAATTGGAATTGATTTAGAAAAAAATTGACAAATAATTTAATTATTATAAAAAAGCGAGCAAACTGTTCGCTTTTTATTATTCTGAAATTGAATATGCACTAGTAATACTACTTCAATAAAAGAATTATATAAACGATATATAGGATATGTGGAAGCAATTCAAAATATTTTATCAGATATTTTGATGAGATAGTTAATGAAGATACAATTTTGTTTTTTTTGTTAAGAGAGGAGAAAATATGCTTGATTATAAAAGATTTCTATTAGACTATGGCTAGTTCTCCTTGAGAGAACAACATTGATAAGAAATTTAAAATGATATTTTGGGTTTTTATTAAAAAATAGGAGGTAATTTATGAAGAAAAGAATACAGAAATATATAACTGATTTAGGGAAAGTATGTTTGACCATATTAATGATTTTAACTACACTTAATTTAGGTGGTATTTCTAATACGTTTGCAGCAAATGCAGAAAATGTAAATAGTTATCCAAAACAAGATACAGTCACATATAATGGGAAGATTACATGGGGTGGTAATACTGTTGGAGATTTTACAATTAATGGTAGGCAAGCATTTTGTATGGCACATCCTAAACCAACACCCGGAAGTGGTACAAAATTGACATCAAACATTTATGATAATACTAATATAAGAAAAGTATTATATTATGGATGGGAGGGGCCAGAACAATGGAGTGAATTAACCAGTAAAGAAAAAGGAGTAGTTATTACTTCTTTGGCATTAAGCTATTACTATTATGGAGATAAAAGTACAAATGATATAGATGATTTCTTGGATTATGTTAAAAGTAAAACTGTACCTAATTTGTCTGTTCAATTCAGTAAAAATAAAGTTGTTGCATATAAAAGTGGCAATATTCAAAAAACGGAAACATTAACATTGAATTCTGGAAGTACAACATTTGGTATAACAATTAATTTACTTGATAAGATGACTTATGTAGATGAAACAAAAGGGTTTCGTCAAACTGGTGGAAGTGTAACAATTAAAGGTAAGACTAAATTTCATTTTGAAGCTCCTCTCAATGTGAATCTTGGTACATGGAAGAGTGGTAATAAAATAGCTAGTTTTGCTTATCAACCAATTGTTGGACAACCAAGTAATTCATCCTATCAACCAGTTGGAAGAGGTGGTTTTGTAACTGATCCTAATATCGAAACCTCTTTAGAAATAAATTGGCTATCATTAGGTAATCTAAAAATTGCTAAGCAAGATAACAAGGGAAATAAAGTTCCAAATACCCAGTTTAAGATTAGCTATAATTCAGATATGACTTCTCCGATAGGAACTTATACAACTACGAGTGATGGATCTGTAACTATAAATGATTTAACACCACAGAATGTATATATCCAAGAAACAAGTGTTCCTAATCATTTGGTTCTAGATAATACAGTGCACTCAATTGAAATAAAGACTGGAGAAACAGTTACTTTTACACAAACCAATAACTGGAAACAAGGTTATATTGAAGTTACAAAATATGATAAGAAAACAAATCAAATTGTTAAGAAAAGTGGAACGCAGTTTGAAATATTAAAAGGATCAACTGTTGTATCAACAATTACAACAAATGCTAGTGGAGTTGCTAAGAGTGGATTGCTTGATTATGGTACATACACAGTTCGAGAAAAGAGTGCTCCACAAAATTATGTTATTGCAACATTAACACAAAATCAGGATGTTGTGGAAAACAATAAAACATATAGTATAAAAGTTTACAATGAGCCAGTATTAGGTTCAGTTAATTTAACCAAAGTAGATACTGATACAAATACTTCAGTACCTCAAGGTGATGCAACTCTAGTTGATGCAGAATATGTTTTAAAAGCAAATGAAAACATTTTAAATCCATCAGATGGTTCTGTTTTATACGCAAAAGATGAAGCTATATCTGTTAAAAATATTGGAAGTGGCTCATGGGGTGATACTGGAACAAAGAAAACAGACAGTAATGCTAAAATTAAGTGGTCTAATTTACCAATGGGAAGTTATTATATTCATGAAGTTAATCCAAGTAACGGTTATTTATTAGATATAGATAAGCATGTTTTTTCAATTACTTCATCAAATCAAACAACAACTATTGTTACAAGCAATCAAACTTTGAAAGAACAAGTTATTAAAGGACAACTTTCAATTGTAAAGGTTGGAACAACTGGAGAAAACTCAGGGGTCATTAAACCATTAAAAGATGTTGAGTTTACAATGAAATTACAGAGTGAAGTCGCAAATGTTGGATGGGATGCAGCTAAAATATATGATATCCTGGTAACAGATACAAATGGTATGGCTATCTCAAAAGCATTACCTTATGGTTTGTATATTGTTAGAGAAACAAAAGGAGTTCTTGATCATGGTATTGGTGGAGATTTCCTTGTTGAAATTAATGAAGATAAAGAAATAGAATATAGAGTAGTTAATAACGTCCCTTTCCAGTCATGGTTAAAAATTGTTAAACAAGACCAAGATGGAAATGACGTTATTTTAAGTTCAGCTACCTTTAAATTAAAGGACAAGGATGGAAATTTTGTAAAACAGAAAGTATCAGGTTCATATGTTGATGAATGGTCTACAGATGATCGTGGATATGTATTTCTTAATAACAGACTTGAGCAAGGTGAGTATACAATTGTTGAATTAAAGAATCCTGAAGGCTTTTTGATTGGATCAGATATAAATGTTCATATTACTTCTTCTAGCCCTCATATAAGCTTAGATGACGATAATCAGGCAGTCATTACGGTTTATGTAAAAGATGAGAAACCAACTGGTAAAATTGTTTTAAATAAGATATTTGAAAGGACAGAAGATAATGCTCTTGGTGGAGCAATTTTTAAATTAACTGCTTATTCAGATGTTATAGATCCTGCTACTGGTAATATTATTTATCATAAAGGTGATGCAGTTAATATTGATATTGCTGAAGATGGATTATATGTAATTAATGAAAGTGGCCAGTTAATAATTGATGGATTACCACTTGGAGTAGATGGTGCAAGTTATAAACTAGAAGAGGTAAAAACATTAGATGGATATGATCTTTTAGAAGAACCAGTTATTTTTAATTTCAGCATTAAGGATAGTTTGACTAAAGAATATACTATCGATAAATCAGTAGAAAATAATTTGACACAAACAAGTTTTATTAAAAAGGATGCAGATGGTCATGTAAGATCAGGAGCAATCTATCAAATCAAAGACGATAAAAATAATATTATTGATGAATGGGAAACAACAGAAGATCCTCATTTAATCAAAGGACTTGTTTATGGAAATGAATATACATTAGTAGAGTTAGTTGCTCCTGAAGGATTAACAATCGCTAAGGATATTAAATTTACATATACAATGGATACAAAAGAAATTGAGATGATAGATAAGAAAGTTGAAGCATCAAAATTAGATACACAATTTAATGATATTAAAGGTGCAAAATTACAAGTCATTTCTACAAAAACAAAACAAATTGTTGATGAATGGGTGACTGATGGAACAGTTCATTCAATTGAAAATTTAATTGTAGGGAATGAATACATATTAAAAGAAATCGATATTCCTCAGGGATATGTGAAAGCTGAAGATATTGTTTTTACTGTTAATGATGATCAGCAGAATCAATCTATAAAAATGATTGATAAGCAAGTTATCATTTCAAAAATAGATGCTCATGATAATCGTTTAAAAGGTGCAGAATTATCTGTTTTAGATGCTGATGACAATGTGATTGATCATTGGATAAGTGATGGTAATGATCACTATGTTAGTGGTCTGATAGAGGGAAATGAATATACACTACATGAAAATCAACCACCTCAAGGGTATCTTTTAGCTCAGGATATTCAATTTGTTGTAACAAAAGAGAAAGAAAATCAATTCATCAAAATGAAGGATGAACAAGTATTAACTGATATTCAAGTTAATAAAGTAGATAGTTTAACAAAGTTACCTATTAAATCCCAAGATTTTGAATTTACTATGTATGCTGATCAAGAATGTACAGTTGTATTAGATATTGTACATGCTAATATTGAAGATGGAACAGCAACTTTTAAAAATGTGCCTTATGGAGTTGTTTATATTAAAGAAACTAAAGCACCATTGGGATATAGATTAAGTACAGAAGTAAAGAAAGTTATCATTAATGATGATTTAGAAGGAGTTGGAAATATACATAGCTTTGTATATGAGAATACTTTACTGCCAGTTGTAGTCACGAGCGTGCCTACTGGTGATCAAATGGATATAGGTTTCATTGTATGTTTGGTAATGGGTAGTGCATTAGCAAGCTGCTTTTTATTTTATAGAAGAAAAAAAGAGGAGGAATAGAACGTGGATAGGAATCAAGAGCAGACTTTAGAATTAGCAAGAATCTTAGTTAATAATTATCAAGATGTGCTAAATCGTGATGAAGAAACTTCTGAAGAGGATTCAGATGCAATATATAAGGAATACTGGCATCTTATTTACGATAACTTTGGTAATGAAATGATTAATTTGGCTGAACAAAAAATAGGTCTTGGAAAGTTTACAACTCTTGAGTTTTTAGATGCACTTGAAGAAGTTATAGAAAATGCACCAAGAACTGTTGATGAATATCAAGGGTATGTTTTAAAACGTTGTAAGGACTGTTGGGGAGATATGAGCTACTTTGTCTATCTAAACAACAGACAGTACAGTGAATCACTTGACTATCCTAATGATGAAGTTGCTATAAAATATTTTAGACATAGTATTGATGATCAACCTGGTGATCCTAACTTTTATGATTAGGATGTACCAGTGACTGGTACATTTTGGTATATGAATAGAAAGCAAAAGCAACTTATCTTTATAGCTGCGTGTCTAATTATTATAGCTATAATGGGTGTTGTTTTATATAAGCATATGGAATACCAGGAAGCATATAATAAGATTCATCTTGTATTTAAAGAACCACAAAATAAATATGAAGTAAATACTCAATTAGAACCCATATCATTTATCAAAGAAACAAATGCTCAAGATATTATTTATCCAAAAATCGATACGTCTAAAGTTGGTGAACATACATACGTATATGTAGCAATTGATGCTAGTGGAAATCAAAGAGAGTTTATTCTTGTCCTTAATGTAGTAGACAGTATTAAGCCTATTATCAAACTAAAAACAGAAAGTGTATCTGTTATAAAAGGTTTTAAAGATATAGATTTCAAATCCTATATAAACGAGTCTTATGACCCAGTAGAAGGGAAAATAGAGCCTAAAATAGAAGTTCCTTCAGATTATAAATCTATTGGAACACATCAAATAGTTTATACAGCTACAGATAGTCATAACAACACTGAAAAAGCAATCTTAAAGTTTACTGTAAAGGAAGAAATTAAAAAGAACGAAATCAAAGATAAAAACAATAGCAATTCTACAAATTCATCAAAAAATTCCAATGATGCAAAAAAACACACAAGTCAATCACCATTAAATACAATTAAACCTCCAAATCAGAAATTTTTGTTTAGTCAGGGATATGACATGGATAGTGCAATGACTCTTTGTACAAGTAAATTATATGATGCTAAGAAAGATGGCTATTCAGGAGGGTGTTATCCCATAAGAGACAGTAACAATCTATATATTGGTGTGGAATTGAAGTTAGATTGAGTTAGGAGGCATAGAGTGGAGGAGTATTATAAAATGTTATTTACATTAGTATATGAAAACAATCTGGAAGATTACCAGGATGAAATACTAAATTATATTAGGAAACTTAAAAAGATAGCTAATGTGCATCCTCGATTGATGCATGTTGCTATCTTTTCGGTTTTTAGAACTGAAAGAAAAAAATTGTCGATTTTATTTCCAGAGATCTATAGACGTTTTGGGAATAATCTTGAAATTTCAAGGATGAGTAATGATGATAAGGAATATATCATGAATACATTTATTAATGCAGTTGAAAAAATTGGAAAGGAGCAGATTAATGCTATTCAAAAAAATACATAAAGTTGAAATGGAATCAAAACATGAAAATGATGAAACTGAAGAATTATCTGAAGAAGAATTGGAATTTCAATTTCAGAGACAGTTAAGAAAACTTAATTTTAAGCGAAAAATAAAAAATATTCTTATTTATTCTGTTATTGGATTAGCTTTAATTGGTGGTTATAAAAGTCTCTTTCAAGTAGAGAAAAAAACACCCCATGAGGAAATAGAAAATCAGTCATTTATCACTCAATATATAAAAAATTATTATGTATATCCAAAGAGTGATGAGACAAATGAATTTTTAAAGCTATACACATCACAAACAGATATATCAAATGATTTCAATCAAAATCTTGAAAGTGGTGAGATCACATCATGTGAAATTTATAAAGTCGAAAGTGATGAGAAAAAAGATAATGTTTTACATTATTATGTAAGTGCAGACTATAAGACGAAGATGAAAGAAAAAGAAGCATCTACAGAAAAAATCTATTGTAAAATTTCTGTTGCTAAAGTTAATGATTCTTATCTCGTTATTAGACCAATTAGTAATGTATCTCATGAAAGAAAAGTTGTTGATGATAAAGAAATATTGGATTCATTTAAATTTGAAGCTCATACAACAACGCAAACACTTGATGATGATCAAAAAAAAGAAATTGAAAATACAATAACTTTATTTTTAAAAACATACAATGAAGATATTGTACAAGCAAGATTATTAACAACTGATCCATCAATTATTGATGCTCTTGATCTCAATACAAAACTAGCATTAGATCATATGAATGATTGCTCTTCTGATGATGAGAATATTTATGTAACAGCTCAAATTAATGCTAATTACAAGGATATCTATATATCAAAACGAAACTATTACTTTGTTATTGATAAAGAAAAAAATAAAATCAAAAATATGGAGGTATTTTAAATGAACTTTTTTACAACATCTTTAGGAATATTTATTTATCAAGTAATTGCAACTTTGGGAGTAGTTGGTGGAGGAATTATGCTATTTAAAAGTGGTGTTGCTTCTTTTAAAAGGACTGGAAAATGGTCAAGTATTATAGATGAAATTGTTGTTGGCTTTATTGGGCTTGTTGTTTATGCTCTTGTTATTAGTAATGAACCGATGACTATTGTTAATTTCTTAAAAGGTCCAATTCTGTTCTTTTGGGATCTCATTGTTAGATTTCTAAGAGAAACACTTGGCTTGGGACTGTAGAGGTGTATTGTAAATGAAAGGATATAATTATTCTATTGCCGAAGATTATAAACAGAAGTTAGTCATTCCATATCTTGGCATTGAAATGGATGGATGGCTAACTTTCTTTTCGGCAGTGCTTGGTATTGCAACAGTTGTTATTGTTATAGGATTACCTCTTTCTTTCCTAATGGGAGAAATAGGGTTCTATATAGCTTTAGCAATAGCAATTATTGGAATATTGGGAAGTATCACATACATTAATGAAATTAATCAGGAAACTGGTAAGAATAGACTTCAAGAATTGTATTTTACAAGTATTAAGAAATATCGATTTGTATATGACCATAATGGAGTTAAACATTTTTTAACTCCTAAAAAGGAAGGAGTGATTTATATCAATGCACGTAGGTAAAATATATGTTTATGATAATTTGATTTATCATAAAGAAGTTGCAAATTACTATTATAAAATCACACCCATCAATTCTTTATTTGCTCCAGAAACTCAACAGACAACATTATTAGAAGCAATGACAAACATTATTACAGACGTCAATATGCCAGGTAGTATTATCATTAGGCCAAAGGCGATTGATAATAAAAAGATTTATCAGGAATATGCTGATAATTTTAAAAAGTATGGCAAGCCTGAATTTCTGGATCTTGCAAAAGACTATATTTTATCATTAAAAGAAATATTATCAAAGGCCATTAAATACAGATATGATATTTACCTGGTATTTTGTGATGGTCGTGAAGATCTAAAGAAGAGAAAAAATATCAAATTATTTGGTGAAAGTAATAAACCATTAACCCAATCAGAACTTGAACTTTATCAAACTGCTGAAAAAGAAATCTTTAAAAAATTATCACGCAGTGTTCAGGCACAAAAAGTCAGTGAGGATCTCACTTTAACACTACATAATTATATTGCTATACCAATTGAAAAAAAGATAATTGATTATTGTGTGGAAGAAAGTCCAATGTCATTAACATATCACTATAAACAATCCAACAAAGCTGAATTTGATGAACTCTATACAAAAACATTAGTAGCAAGTAAATTTGAAAGAAGTCGTCTTGAAGATATAACAAGAGCAAATGATGTTATTAATTCATTGCAACTTGAATCCTATCCTACTGATGTCTTTATTAAATTTGATCTTGAACATACCAAGGATTTCAAGAGAGACATGGCCGGTAAGAAAGAGAGCATCAAAAAGGCACATAAGCGTTATATCAGTTTAACTGATCGTAAGGATAAGGAAGCCATTAAGGCTCAGATTGTTGCAACGTCAGGTATGGAGGCAGATGAATCAATTGAACGTGTAAAAGTAAAATGGCAAATGTTTTTACGTATACGTTCAAATAGTGTTCAGATGCTTGAAAAACGTGCTGATGCTTTAATGGAAAAGTTTAGTGGGGTAAACATCAGATTGTCTCAGGAACTTGGCGAACAACTCTCACTGGCCAATAATCTTTTTCCATATCGAAGCGTATTCAGAAAGTATGTACAATTAACTGATATTAGCTATTTTGTTAATTACAATTATTTAGGTGGGCTATACATAGGTGATGAAGAAGAAGGAATGATTGAGTCATATACAGTACCTGGTAAAATTCCTATTTTCTACAACATTTCAAAACCATTGTTAGGACAAACAAAAACATCATCCAGTGTATCGGTTTATGCAGGGGAGACTGGTGGTGGAAAGACACAACTCGCAGACCATAGAGCATTTCAAAATATGATTTTCAAGGGAATGAGAGTATTAACAATTGATCCAAAAGGTGATCGTGAAAAAAAGATAAAGCTATTAGGTGATCGAGCATCACATTTGAAAATAGGATCAGATGATTGTCAGGATGGTATGTTTGATGCTTATCTTATAAATAGTAATTATGAGGATGCATTAGAACAAGTTTATAAGGATGTAGATGCAATGGTAAGGGCTTTAGGACTGAGAATATCAGTTGATTATAATGCTATTGTTCAAGCTCATACAGAAATGATCAAGGATGTTAAAAATAAAATCATACCACGAGCAACATTTACTTATTTTATTGAGAAACTTGAAAAATATGACGAATATATCGCAAGACAAATTATTACATTAAGAAGAACCAAAATTGGAAGATTGTTTTATGCTACTGAAGATACGAAATATGATTCTTCTTTTAACCTTAATAAACAGTATAATCTTATTACATTTATTAAAACTCCAGTTCCTCGTGATCAAAATATGGATTCAAGGGATGATCCAAATAGATTGGATAATGCCATCTTTGCACTTGCCTTTTCAAGAGTACAAAATATCATTACTAACTTTATGAAACAGTTTGGTAATGAAGAAAATATCTTAATTGTAGATGAATACAAACGAATCAAAGATACACCAGGTGGAGAAGTGATTATTGATAACTGTGCAAGACAAGTGAGGTCATGGCAAACTCATTTGTTGATCATAACACAATCTCTATCTGATATTTCATCTTCATTGTTGAACAATACTGGTGAGATATTTGTTGGCTCTTTAAAATCTTCAGAAGAAATTGAGTTTGTACTTGATGAAATGAAACTAAACAATCATCAAACTGTACGCAGTGCTTTGATTGATAGAACGACTGCTGAAGGAGCTGATGAAAATAAAAAATATGTCTTTTTAATGCAAGATTACAATAACAGAAAATGTCTAACAAAACTTATTATTCCTAGATGTTTCAGTGAGATATTTAGAACCCTGAAGGATGATGAAACAGTAAGTATAGGGGGAAAACAATATGGATAAGCTAAAGAATTTATTGTTACCATTTTTGGTTATATGTGCTTTAATATTTTCTTTTAAAGTTGCTATTGTTCCAACGTATGCTGAACAACAGAAACCAGCTAATAATACTGAAGAAAATAATAACACTGAAAAAGAGGAAACTGATGAGAATAAAGAAGATACTACTGGATGTGATTCATATGCGACTCAGGAATTGCGTGATCAGTGTATAAAAGATAGAGCAGCTAATTTGTCGACTGCTCCTTTTTATACTGGAGCAATCATGTCACTGGATAGTAAAATAGCCGAGAAAGAGTTAAAGCAAGATTATATTAAGAATTTTTCAAACTCAAGTGTAACTGCTTTATCATACAATTTGAGTTTATTAGATCCTGATACAATCATTATGCATATTGTAAATATTGTTATAAGTCTTATTGAAATGATTGGCCAAGCTATAAGTTTGATTGTTCTTATACTTTATAATGTTGCTTCAGGTAGTTTCTGGAAAACAATAATTCAGGGGGTTTTTGACATATTTGATAAAGCTATATTTAATTGGGGCAATCCCAACTCCTGGTTTATGAAGATACTATTTATGTTTGGAGCCTTATCAGTTGCTATGAAATTAATGTCACAGTGGAATAAGCATTTTACCATTAGCACTCTTATAACAATGACTGCTCAAGTTGTTGTATCATGTATGGTTATTGTATTTATAGCTCAATATGGAAGGAGCATTATTTCTCAAGTGGAAATAATGGCCACAGAATCAATTGTTCAAAGTTTCAATTTACTTGAAGATCAGTATGATAACAGTTTGCCTCTTGAAATAAATGTGAAAAGCCAAATTTTTGATATTATGCAAAAACAAGGATTTGTACTTCGACATTTCGGAGTCACAACTGTAGAACAAGTTGATGATATTGAGAATGTTCCAATAAGTGATGGAACAAAGAGAACGGTCACTGGAAAAGAACGTGTTTCAGCTTTGTTAAATGAGCCAAGTCAGAGACGATCTTATCAGGAACGTAAAGTTTTAGGTAATGATCAAATTGGCTATAGCAGTGGTCGAGTTTTTGCAATATTAGGAATATCAGTCATTTTTCTTATTCATAGAATTTTAATGGGATTTTTGATTGGTGCATCTTCACTTTTGTTATTGGCCATAGGCTTTTTAAAAGAAATTACTATAGCAACGTCTGTTTATGCACTGGTTTTTATGCTCTTTAAAAAAGATAGAAAGTTAGGGTTTAATTGGTTTATGGGAAGAATGCAATGGATGATAGCTTTTATATTATCCAATCTTGTCTTTAACATGTTTTTATCATTTATTGTTTTATTAATAAATGGTATATCAGCTCAAAAAGCATCACTTCTACTTATCCTTCCGTTTGATGTCGTATTGTGCTTGGCAATATATTTTCTTGTAACACATGCACCACAAATTTGGCAAAAGATTATGTCGACTTTTGATATTGATGGTAATGACGGAGTTATTAATCTTGCCAAAGGAATTATTGGTGGAAATATCACACCAGGTGATATGTGGAGTCAATTTAAAAATCATGATGATACAGATACGGATCCATCTGATGATACTTCAAACAATGGATCGGTACAAAAAGCATTGTCAAAAATGTCAAAAGATAATGATGATCTTTCAGAAAGTGAAAATGATAATGATATTGATCCAACGAATAACGATGATGACGCTTTAGAAAAACCATTAAAAAATGATGGTGTAGAATCTAAAGATAACAATTTAAATTCTACTGAAAATGAAGAACCTCTAGATCCTGATTCTAAAGAAAAAGAGATTCAAGAAGATATTGATCAAGAATTAGAAGACACTACTCATGAATCAGAAGAGACTGTTCAATCTTTAGCAGAAGTAGATGATGATATAGATACTGAATCAGATGATCAAGAGAGTACTATTGATTTTAAAAATGATGATATTGAATTTGGAGAAAACGAATCAGAAAATGAATTCGAAAAGAATCCTCAAGTAGATGAGGATTTAGTTGTAGATGATCCTTTAGAAGAATCGGAAATTGATGATCATATAGAACTAAAAGAGAATGATCTTTCTGAGAGTGATTCATTACTTGATAATGCCATTGAGGAGCCTGATTCTGATCAAAAAGAACAACTTCAATCTTATAATCAGGAGCATCATGGTTCGTTGAATACTCAGGATGAAGAAGTTAAAGAAAATAGTTCTCAAGAAAAAGATATTTTAGATGATTTGAAAATTCCTGAAGATGATCTGAATGAAGATGAATTTAAAGATATGGAGGAAATTAAAGAGAAAGAAGTGGAAGAGGAAAAAGTAAAAGATATGGATGATTTTATGGAATCACTATTGGATTAGAGGAAAAATCAAATTGAAGATTATAAAGAAATTATTTATTCTTCCTTTTATTTTTTCTCTTCTTGTTATTCTGCTTTTTCCAATGGCTTTTGTTAATAATAAAACGAGAGACACTCCTTCAGGAAGCAACAATATAACTGGTACAAACGATACAACCAACATTGATATAAATCATCCCTCATATAAGCAAAATAACCCCTTGTGGCCAAAGTTTAATGGTCAATGCACCTGGTTTGCCTGGTCACGATCAAATCAGCTGTTTGGGGTTAAATTGCCTACTAGGGATGCCAAACATTGGTACGATTTAGCTAAAAGTATGGGGTTTAAAGTGGGATCTACCCCCTCTAAAAATAGTGTTATGGTTATAACTGGTACAATGTTTGGACATGTTGCATTTATAGAGGCATGGGATGGAGAAAATATTACGGTTTCTGAGGGAAATGTTAACTGGACTGGTTATATGCCACCTGATGGGGTGGGTATCTATGCAAGTGATGAAGAGGTATTGAAACATATAAGAGTTTCGACACATAATTTTAATCAATACAGAAAGAACCTGATAACTAGAGGAAGAAAAATTGCCGGCTTTATTTATTTAGAATAAAATATTTAAAAAAGATAGGAGAGAAAAAGTTGATAAAATATATTGAGTATCAAAAAGGTCAAACAGATATAAAATATTTTCATGGGATACCTTATATAAAAAGACCTGATAAGAATCATCATGTGATAGGACAAACAACTTTAAAGAAAACAAAAGATAAAGAAAAAGATATCATTGTCTGTGATGATATCTTTTATAAATATCATAAATTTGTATTAGGCTACAAAAAAGGATATATACCAGTAAACAATAATGAATACATTGTCCTAAAAAGACGGTTTCCTATTCTTATATTTATTATCATTATGTTATTAAGTATTACTACTGTGATAGCACTTTTTTCATCTACAAATGAAAGAAAAAAACTTAAAATTAATAATACTGGAAATGATCAAACAACAGAGCTTATTCAAAAAAGAAGTTCAACAGATATGAGAATAATTATTTCATCAGCGATATCATGTGATGGCAAAAATATGTTAAATATGGGTATCAAAAATCTGAATAAGGACAGATATTTAAGATATATTTTTGAATACAATGAAGATATTGTTTATGATAGCCAATTAGTTGAATACAATAGAACTATTCAAACAGATCAATTAAA
>NZ_CFJNYH010000043.1:0-24527 GCF_984815275.1 Coprobacillus sp. | reverse complement strand
AGAATTGGTATATTAGATTTATTACTCTTTGTATGAGTAACTTCAATATACCAGAGATATGTTACAAACGAATGAAAGAATTCTAGCTGAAAAAAGGTTTATAGAAAGAAAAGTAGAAGCCGATGAAAATATAAAAAGAATGAGACATGACTTAAAAAATTATTATCATATTTTAAATGGCTATGCCAATGATGGAAATATAGAAGAAATAAAAAAATTCTTAGAAACAAGAATTGGTATACTGGATAAGTCATCATCATTTATACATAGTGGTCACTCATGTATTGATAGTATTCTTAATGAGAAAATATTTGTTATGAAAGAAAAGAATATCCAATATACTGAAAACTTAGTTAATATGTACATAGGAAATATTGATGTTAGTGATTTATCATTATTAATAGGCTTAGCACTCGATAATGCTATTGAAGCAGCAGAACAAGTTAATGACTTTAAGGAAATTGAATTCACTGCTAAGAATTATCAAGGTTATCTTGTTCTGTATTTCAAAAATTCAATTATATCTAATAGTCACCCGGATTTTAATAAAACAAGTAAATTATCTGATTCTTTCAATCATGGATTTGGAGTCAAAGGGATTAAACAGTTTGCTAAAATATATAATGGGGAAATGAAATATATTACAGAAAAAGATAAAGTCATTCTAAGAGTGACTTTAAGCGTGAGTAATGGCTGAATACTTTAAATATTCAGCCATTTTTTATTGAGATTCTAGATATTTAAAGAAAACCTCTTTAAATTCTTTATATTTCTTTTTAGATATTGGTAACATATCTTTATTTGTCATTGTGATTGTTGCACTATCATATCTTTCAATATGTTCAAGATTCACAATAAAACTTCTTTGAATTTTAAAGAAATCACATTCCAACAATGCTTTCTTAATTTCTGTAATAGATTTTATAGTTCCATAGAATGCACCTCTTGTAGAATGAATTTTATATTCTCTATATGCTGTTTCTATGTATAGTATTTCTTTGGTATCAAAAACTATGTTTCCTTCTGTTGTATGAAAGACAAAAGATCTACTTGTATCCTCCAATCTTTTCATTGCTCTTTCTAATTCACTAATAAAAAACTGTTCTTTTACAGGCTTTTTCATATATTGAAATGCATTGACAAGAAATGATTGATTAAAATAATTCATATGACTTGTAATAAATATTATCATACACTCTGGCTGTATATTATGAATCATCTGTGCAATGTTAATACCATTGCCATCATTTAATTCAATATCTAAATAAACCAAGTCATAATCTTTTTTCATAATACTATTCATTAATTCTCTTGAATCATAAAATGAATCTACATATAAAGAGACATCATCATTTGTTTCCTTATATGTCATTAAACGCTTGAAGATATCGTTCACATAATATGCTTCATCATCACAAATTGCTATGTTCATAAATAAATCTCCCTCTTTATTTACTTTCTTTGTTTTCTTAAAAATTCTTCAAATTCTAAATGGTTTTGAATTAACATTCCTTTACTTGTTGAAAAAACTTCTCTTGTTTTGAGTATTGCATTTCTGTCAGTTAGAAAGTCAAGACATTTCATATTGATTAGCACACTTTGATTGACTTGAATAAACCATCTTGCTCTTAGTGCTGGTCTAAGTTTATAACGATTCTTAACATGGGTCATAAAATGTTCTTCATTAACAGTAACAATTTCTAAATCATTGTAATATGTTTCTACATATTTAATTTCATCTACACTAAAAACACGCTTTCTAGCAATATCTCTTATTGGAACAACAAATTTTATGTTTTGACTTCTATACCAATCTAATGCATAATTCATGACATCTTTAAATTTATTTGTATCAATTGGCTTTAATAAATATTCTAAAGCATGTACTTGAAATGCTTCTTGAACTTGTCTGTATTTATCACTTATAAAAATAACACGACATGCTGGATTAGCTTTTCTCAGTAATTGTGCAGCTTCAACTCCTTTCCCATTTTCTATATTCATTTCAATAAATGCAAATTGATAGGAATGTTTCTTTACACTGTCTATCAAATCCTTAATGTTTGAATACGTGTATGTATTCAATGGTATTTCCTTTTCATCGAAGCATTGAACTATCTTTTTCTCGATTAAATTTAGATAATCCAATTGATCGTCGCAAACCACTATGTTCATTATAAATCCTCCCCTTCATATTGAACTTTGCATATCTCATTTTACCTAATATTACCAAAATAGTCAGTACACTTTTATGCCCATTTTGGGTATTTTTACGCCTATTTGTCGAAAATTGTATTTTAGCTCAAATTTTCACATAAAAAAACATTTGCAAAACGCAAGAAAATTACCTAATGCAAATTCTATTAGTGTATAATATGCGCAAGGTGGTGAAATCATGAGTATTGGAGAAAGATTAAAAACATTAAGATTAGAAGCTGGATTATCACAAAGACAAGTTGCTGAAACATTAAAGATGTCTAAACCTATTGTTTCACAATATGAATCTAACCAGAGAACACCTTCTTTAGGAAAATTAATTCGTTTCTCTCGTTTCTATAATGCTTCATTAGATTACATTTGCGAAAACGTTGATGAAAAGAATGCGTATTTTGGTGATATCAAGTCATTACTCGAAAAAGACAAAAAATAACATAAAAGGTTGTAGCACGACATGTTACAACTTTTTATTTCAATTTTTTTTGACGAATTTATATGAATACCAAACAAAATAACTTCATATCTGATTTTATTCTTTCTTATTTGAAAAATGTTGATATAATAAGTCTTGTCTTTAAAGATAGTACCTATGCAAAAACAAAACCATAAAACATCAACAGAAAATGAACTTGAAATAAAATCAAATTGAGAAAGGGATTTTTCTCATCAGCAAAATTGTTTTTGTATAGAAGATACATTGATAATAACGACTTAGCCTAAAAGAACCTGGCTACTTGGTATTATGAATGTATAGATGAATCGATTCCTATCAGATAAAAAGATTTATCATGTCTACATCAAGTAGACACCCAAGGTTGTTTCTAAACGTATACCTAGAAACAACCTTTTTATTTTCCATATATGTTTTTATCATACCCATCTGTACTTTTTACCTACATATAAATCTCATAATATAAAATAAAAGTACTTATACATATTACAATCAATCAAGTTATCAATAGATTGATCAAAACAATCTATGAGTTTTAGTATATTTATAAAATATTTTCTTTGAAAAATAAAGAGAAACTTTTTATTAAATTGTAACAAGTTTTTTAATTATGAAAATATCTAATAACCCAGTAATCTCAAATATTTCCATTACAGATGATGTAACGTTTATGAAAATAAGTTCACCTTTTTTTTGATGTATTATTTTCTGAATTGATACAAAGACTCTTAAGCCTGCTGAAGAAACATATTCTAAATCTTTCATATCTATCTCTATTTTAATTATATCTTTTTCATTTAACTTATGAAATGTACTTTCTAATTGAGGAGCAGTCATTGTATCTAATCGTCCAATAATTTTTATATTTATTTCACATTCTCTTTGACTATATTGTATTTCTAACATATTTCATCTTCCTCACTTTCTAAACGTTGGCGTTTGACAAGTTCTGTAAAAATACCATTTTTTAAAATTAATTCATCATATGTCCCATCTTCTATAATTTTTCCATTGTCAAGTACAATAATACGATCACAATTTTTAATTGTTGATAAGCGATGAGCAATAACAATACGTGTACAATTCAAAGTGTCTAATGAATCAGATACAATTTTTTGAGTCATATTATCTAATGCACTTGTAGCCTCATCAAACATTAAAACCTTGGGTTTAGGAGCAATAGCTCTTGCAATTAATAACCTTTGCCGTTGCCCACCAGAAATCCCACCTGTACCTTCAGAAATCAATGTAAACATTCCCATCGGCATTCTTTGAATATCCTCAGCCATTCCTGCTTTACGAGCTGCTTCCCAGGCATCATCTAATGTCAAGCGTGGTGCTGAGATAATAATATTAGAGAATATATCTCCCTGAAATAATTTTCCATCTTGCATAACAACACCTATTTTATGTCGTAATGAGCGTAAATCAAGATTATTTATATCTTTTCCATCATAATAAATCCCTCCTCTTAAGGGTTTCTCAAATCCTAATAGCAATCTCATCAACGTTGATTTACCACAGCCAGTTTTTCCTACAATAGCAACATATTGCCCTGCCTGGATTTTTAAAGAAAGATGATTAAGTATGTAAGGCATATTGTCATGATAGCGAAATGATACATTTGACATTTCAATTGAACCAGATATTCTTTCTACTAATTGTTTATCTTCTAAAACTTCAGGTACAGTCTTAAAAATTGGTTCAATCATTTCTACAATTGGTATAACAATAGCAATTGACGATGTGATTTTCGCAAATGATAGTAGAGCAGCACTAATCATACCATAGGCACTGTTAAATGCCATGTATTCAGCAATTGATATATGATTTTCAATTGCAACATAGTACATGAAAATCATTCCACATAATGTAATCATAGAAGACAAAACAACATTAAGCTTTATAAAAAGTGGTGGATTATATTTATATTCTGCATTATCTTTATAAGTCTTTTCCCATTTCACAAAAGCGCGCTTTTCAGCACCTGAATTTTTTATTTTTTGAATACCAGATAATAAGGCAAAAACCAAGCTGTTTTCTCTATTTTCTGCATACATCTGTTTTCGTGTTAACTTTATTTGAATGATTGTTGTCATAAGACTTAATATTATTGTTAAAAATGTAAAAAACATTGCTGTTTTCAATAGTGAAGGTGTATAAATAAAAACCTGTACCAAATATAGCAAAGAAAAAACTGCTGTGAATCCTGTTGTTAATAATAAAGAAATGAATGTACT
Organism: Coprobacillus sp.; assembly: GCF_984815275.1. Classification (NCBI taxonomy): domain Bacteria; kingdom Bacillati; phylum Bacillota; class Erysipelotrichia; order Erysipelotrichales; family Coprobacillaceae; genus Coprobacillus; species Coprobacillus sp. The sequence goes on along the minus strand of NZ_CFJNYH010000043.1, from coordinate 19,619 downwards.
ACATAATTTATTTAGATTTTGTATACGTCCTGCCAGTTCACCAGCACTAAACTTTTTGAAAAAAGTGACTGGTAATGTTAAAGTCCTCATCATTGTCGCTGCTTCTACTGAAACATCAATCTTTGTTTCAATATGTGATGTTATGACATTCTTTGCTATTTTAAATAATTCACTTGAAACAACAACACAAAGAAGCATAATTGATGAAACAATTAATAAACTTATACTTTTGCTTTCTATAACTGTAGAGAAAAAATATTGATTAAGAACAGGAACTATAAATCCTATGATTGTAATAATAACTGTAAGAATGAAAAGAAGATTAAAATCTTTTCCTTGTAATAAATGAAACATATATTGTATTAAATCTTTAAAATTCATTGTTCTTTGAGGAAAAGGCTTATAAAAACAAAAGGCCTCTAAAAGGATCTGCTTCTGTGTTTGCTTATTAATCTTTATAACCTCACCAGTTAGCGGATCATGATAGTAATAACCACCATATTTGTGTGGCAACAGTGCAATAATTTGTTCATCCTGATTCATCCCTAGCATTGCTCCCATTGCATCTTTGTACCAATTCTTAGTGAGATTCACTTTTCTCTTCATAATTCCTAGAGGAGAAAAAATAGAATCTATAAATTCATTCATATCACCATGAATTTCATTTAACTCTTTACATGGAGCATGATAAAAATTTAAAATATCAGCAATAGCACGAACCGTCATTTTTTTATCATTATTTATAACAGAATAAAGAATATTTTTTCCCATAACAACACTTGCAATATCAACAAAAGCTGAAGAAAACATTTCATCATCTTTTTCAATTCTTTCTTTCACTTGTTCTTCAAACCAACCCATACATATTCCTCCTACTCATTACTTACTAGACTTGTATATAGACCATTAGCCGCATATAAATCTTGATGTTTTCCACGTTCTACAACACGTCCATGGTCAAGAACAACTATTTCATCACAATCCCTAATTGTCGATAAGCGATGTGCAATAACAATACATGTTATACCTCTTTTTTGGATTGATTCAACAACCTCGAATTCTGTTTTCGCATCTAAAGCTGATGTTGCCTCATCCATAATCATAATGGTTGGATCTTGAGCTAATACACGAGCAATCTCTAATCGTTGGCGTTGTCCCCCTGAGAAGTCTTTGCCCCCTTCCATCATCTTGTATTCAAAACCATTTTCTCTTTCTAGAATATCCGAATGAATATTAGCATCTCTTGCTGCTAAAATCATTTCAAAATTTTCAATTGAATTGTCCCACATTTTAATATTTGATGATATTGTATCTTCAAATAATGTAATATCCTGATCAACAACTGCTAAAGAACTGGTAAGAATATGACGGTCAATTGTTTCTATTGGTTGTCCATCAAATAAGATTTCACCAGACCAAGGTTTATACAATCCTGTAATAAGTTTAGATAGTGTTGATTTCCCACAACCAGAACTCCCAACAAATGCAATCTTTTTTCCAGGCTCTAAAATCATATTAAAGTCTTCTATCAAAGGAGAAGCAAGTTTTGAATACCCAAAAGTAACATTCCTCAATTCTATCTTTCCTTTTAATTTTTCATAAGATAGACTCCCAATAGACTTATCATCGAAATGAACATCAGTTGGATATTCAAGCACATCTTCCACTCTCTCCATATCCACTCGCATTTCCTGTAAAATCTGTCCTGAGTGCAAAAGTGATTGTGCTGGTAAAAGAAAAGAACTTAAAAAACCTTGAAAAGCGAATAGCATACCTACTGTTAACTGATTTTCAATAATGAAATAAATTCCGACAACTAAAATCAATACATTGACAATCTGTAAAATGAGTGTAGGTATATACCCTAAATATTGATTAACTCTTGTATTCTTTATTTTCTGTGTATGAACTGATGCTTGAAACCCTGACCATCTTTCAAAAAATCCATCTTCAGCTCCACTTGACTTAATACTTTCTATCATTTCAATACCTGAAACTGTTGCACTCCATAGTTTTCCACTATCCCTAGACATCACACGAGCAATATTCATTCTTTTTTGTGTAATATATTGATTGAATAAAAGGTTGCATAAAACACCTGCAATACCAATTACAGCTAAAATAAGACTATAACGAACCATGACAATAAGATAAAAAAACATCATGACCATATTCAGAAACAATGGCGCTAAAGTATCAATAAATGATTTTGCAATTCCCTCATTATTATTTTTTCTAGCAGCTATGTCTCCTGCCATTCTCTGCGAATAAAATTCCATAGGTAAACGCAAAACATGCCACATGTAACGAACATTAGAAGAAATAGCCAGTTTACCTTCCAGCTTTATTGAATAAATAGCATTAATCCATTCAGCAATAATACGTATTGTACAAAAAATAATCAATCCAAATAAAAATGGATATAGCCATTCTAGATTTTTCGCTGTTAATAATCGATCCATAAAGATACGAGAAAAAACAGGATTAATAATATTAACTAATGATGTTATAAGCGTTGTTAAAACAACAAAAGCAATAGCAGCTTTGGCACCATTTAATTTTTTCTTCATAAAATCAAATATACTTTTTTTCTTACCTGTAGCTACAAAATGATTATCTGGTTCAAAGAGTAAACATATACCAGTAAAAGAACCATCAAATTCATCCATAGACACTTCTACTTTTCCTCTTGCTGGATCATTAATCATGGCTTTATTTTTTTTAAATCCATTTAAAACAACAAAATGATTAAAATTCCAGTGAATAATACATGGAAATGATCCTTTCAGTTTTAATGTATCTGGTTCATAACGAAACCCCTGTGCCTTCAATCCATAATTACGAGCTGCTTTTAATATATTTTTAGCATTAGAACCATCTCTAGAAACTCCACAATCAACTCTTACCTGTTCAAGTGGTATCCACTTTTTATAATAAGCCAAAATCATTGCGAGTGAAGCGGCTCCGCACTCAAGTGCTTCCATTTGCATGACCACAGGTACCTTGACATACCCTTTATGTATTGCATATATTTTTTTGTTTTTCATTTCATTTCACCTCATCAATTTAGCAAAAAAGATATTGGCGCTATAGATTCAATAAGAATTGATGCCTGATAATTTCCATCTGGAATATAAGGAATAGATATTTCCATTCTCCAATTATCCTCTTCTTTTGTGACTGAAACCACTTCACCATGATAAGAATCAGCTACAACTTCCATGCCTGCATCAATATTTGCTTGATTTTCAAATAATTGAGTCATCGCAATACCATCAACCACTGTTATATTACATTCTATCTGTGTTTCCAAACGACCGAGAATTCCCCACAAACAAGTTGCTACAAGGATTAATATAATAGCTACTATAATCAACCAAACACTTAAACCAGTGACTTTCATATAATCATTTAACTGTTCTGGTGATGAAATTTTATTTAAACTCTTCTCTCGAAATAATCCCATGACAATTCCTCCCTCTTTAAAAAATTTCTTCTTTCATAATTCCTAAAGACAAATCAAACAAATCTTGTTGACAGAGTATTTTTGTCCGTTCTTCAACACTCATATGAAGACAACGATTCGTTTGACTCCATTGTTCAAGCTGTTGGGCACATTGAATTAACAAATAGCTAATGACATCTACTGGTGTTGAGGATAAATTTTGTGTATAAACTTTTAATCGTCCACTCATTCCATCTGAATCATCAGAAAGACCCATGAATTTTAGGAAGTATTCAGCTGAATATTTATTCATAGCTGCCATCATCCCATTAAAATCTGCAATCAATTCATCATGAATATGATTTTTAGAGGTTCCATAATGCAATTTTGTATAATAATGAGTACATTCATGCTCTCGCCTAATTATCATTGATTTTTCTGCCCACTCTGTTTCTGTAAATTCTGTTTGTCTTGCAGAAATATGACTATACGGTTTACCAGATAGAAGTATAAAGCGATTATTTTCTCCATAGGCAAATGATGCCCCTATTTCTTCAATATGCTGAATATCTTCTCGATGATAAATAATCTTTTTTAACATCTCTTCAAAGTCATGAACATTATTTGTTGAAATAACTGGTATCTCTCCTGCAAAAGACTTATAAATTTCTATTTTTAAACTCTCTGGATCTTCAAAACAAATCTTTGATGGAGGTTTCAATAAATATGTATGAATCGCTTTTGGAACATCTTCTTGAGCCATAATCATAATGGGAATCCACTTTAAAAGATAATCATCATCCTGTTCATTTTTTTGATGCCATGAATGAAATCTTGGTGAACAATATTGACATAAATCCTTTTTATCCTCAAATGATAAATCATATAAATCTAAATAATGTTTCATAATACCTCCTGTTTCCTTACATAAGCACGAATAAGGGTATCCGCAGCATAGCGAATCAAAAAACATGGTTCTAAATCAAGACGATGACTAAATTGACACCCTCCTAAACACATTGGCAGAAACTGACAAGATTCACATTGTTTGGATAGATTCAGATGGTTAGAAGACTGAATAGTATTCTCATCAATATGATTAATTTCTCCTATAATACACTCCTTACAGCCACTCTCATTTTCACATTGACAAATTGTTCCATCTGGATTAATCACATATGCTTGAAGATGATCATTCATACAAGCAGTGATTCGAGGATATTCTTGAAACAACTCCTCTACTTGAAATAGATTTCCTTCAATAAGAATGGACATGATTTTTTGCATAACATATTGTCTTTCTTCAAAAGTCACAAAAATACGAGAATTTATCTTTGGATTATCTCTAATAAATTCACCATAAGCATGCACATATTTATTATCTTTAAAAACGCTGACTAACCACTGACACAAATCAATGATTTCTTCAAAATTATCTTTATCAATATTAAGACGAATAGTCACATGAATATGTTGATGAGATAAAAGTTGTATATTATGAATAACTTTTTCAAATGGATTTATACAAGGATTCATATAATTCTTACGCTGATTATAAGTTTCATACAATCCATCTAAAGTTATCTGAACACTTTTGAGATGCCAATATTTTTTAGCGTTTTTAATTTTTTCAGGATTATCCAATAAATAGCCATTTGTAATCATTTGAGAAGTTAAAGGAATATTTTTGATAAACAACCAATTGCATATATATTCAATTAATTCTGCATTCATCATTGGTTCCCCACCAAACCACGTGAATTGAACCTTTTCTATATCTGGCTTTGTTTCAATAAAATGAATTATATTTTGGGCGGTTTGTTTTGTCATAGATATTTGTTGAATACCTTGTTCAAAACAATAAAAACATCTTGCATTACATTTTAATGTTGGTAGGATTGTTAATCCTAAACTCTTAGTTAATATATATGGTCTTATTTTGTGAACAACATCAAGATATATTTTCTTTTCATCAATTCCTTTCTCAATCCAAAAACCTTGTTTTATGAAATGATTCTTTAGATTTTCATTTCTTGTTTCTTCCTGTAACATTTCTAAATATTCAGCATGTTCTAAGAGAGACATTGATTGAAAAAGTGTGTTATAGATAATCCATTGATGATGATAAGATATGCATATATTAAAAGCTGATGTTTGATATTGACTCCAATGTGCATGTTTATAAACGAATGCATGTTTTTTTATCATATTTATAATCTGTTCAGCATTTAAATCTTCTGAATAACAATGGATAATTTGAAGAACGTTATTATTTGCATCATGTAATTTTTTCATAAGAGTTCCCTTTCTAAAAAAAGACATGTCTCTTTAGAGTCTTATCAAACTCTAGAATTGGACATGTCACTTTATTTTATCCAAACATATTCCAGAATGTTGGACATCCATCTTGCATAAGTGTACTACAATCTGCTTTTTTACTACTTTCGCCACACCCACCACCAGCTACTGATTCTAATTCATCATCAGCTATAATCTGATCTGGTTGATGAAGTCTTTGAAATAAGTTTTCAGCAGCGAGTTCTGTAATCTCAAATCCTTCTTCATGAGCAATCTCTTTAAGTTCCTGAGCATTTCTAGCTTTTTTAACTTTAGAAATTATTTCTGGTGTTAATTCTCTCATAATTATATTCCTCCATTACTTATTACCAGCGGATAAGACTCCGCAATTGGCATTGCAACTTCCATCATTACATCCGCCAGCAACTGCTTCTAATTCATCATCAGAAATATCTCCTTCACTAGGATTTAAGACTTGAAAATAATGTGATGCATCGTCATAAGACAGAGTGTAACCATTCTCTTCAGCTAGACTTTGTAACTCTTCTACTGATTTTGCTTCTTTGGCTATCAATAGTAAACCATCATTTAACTCAACCATTCTTGATTCCTCCTTGTATGTATAATTTAAAGATACAGCATAAAAACAATAAAATTCATTTATCCTTTTTATTTACACTTTTTTAAACATAAATTACCAAAATATTTATTCATAAAACAAAACACGTTCATGAGAATATGCTAATTTATGACAAAAATATGCTTTTATGACTTAAAAAAACTTGTTTAATCATCCTTCAACTATACTTTTATTCATAGAAAAAAGGAGGCATTTACATGTATTATAAATTAAACCCAGATATTGCATTACGTCGTTGGAAATATGTTCCCTATGCATATTACAAAAAAGGAGTTCGTGAAGCTCAAAAATTAAATAAGGAACAATTTGACACTCTTATCCAATGCGATGGTCTTACAGAATTGCCTGATACCCCATTAGTTCATCAACTCATTCAACAAAATTTTATCATTCCTGTAACCAAAGGAGATTTATCAAGCACATGGTCACTGTTCAAAGAAAGTCAAACACGTTATTTTCCTGCTCTTTATCTTGTCATTACTGGAAAGTGTAACTATAATTGTCTACACTGTTTTATGGCAGCGGATAATGCTCCAAAAATGACTGAATTATCTTATGAAACTTGTTTAAATATTTTAGATGAATGTGTGAAATGTGGTATTCAAACAATTGTCATTACTGGTGGAGAGCCATTTGTTCATCCCCACTTTATGGATATTTTAAAGGCTTGTCAGCAAAGACATTTAACTGTTCAAGATATTAATACAAATGGGAGTTTTATAACAAAAGACATTTTAAATCAGATGCTGGAAATTAATATTTTGCCACGAATGAAAATAAGTTTTGATGGCTTAAAACATCACGATTGGATGAGAAATATTAAAGGGGCTGAGAAAAGAACAATTCAGGCAATTCAACTTTGCCATGATATGGGTTTCCCTGTTGAAGTCCAAACAAATGTTCACTTAGATAATTTAGATACACTTTTAGAAACCGCTGCTTTCTTCGATCAAATGGGAATAGAAGAAATGCGTATCATTCGAACAACGGAAGCACCTAGATGGGTTCATAATGCCAATGGCAAATGTTTGGATTTAGAAGATTATTATCAGAAAATGACTCATTTTGCGAGTCAGTATGTTGCTCAAAAAAGACAAATGCAGATTGATATCTGGCAGTTTCTGACACTATTCCCAAAACAAAAAGTCTATCGTTACCGTCCTATTTCATTAACTGGCCATTCCTATCGTAGTAATTATCCTGTATGTGCTGGAAATCGTGGAATGGTTACAATTACCAGTTCAGGAGAAGTCGTTCCTTGTGCCCAAATGTCAGGATATTATGAAAAGAATCAAATGTCTTTAGGGAACATTTACGAAACGACATTAGAAAGCCTATTAACTGATAGTCCCTACTTAGACAAGATTACCTGTCCTATCTCTAAAGTTCAAGAGCATGATTCCTCATGTAAAGCATGTCCATACTGGAAACTCTGTGCTGGTGGTTGTCGTGCAATTGCTTTGGCATTAACCCACGATGAATTGGCACGTGATCCAGCAAAATGCTTATTCTTCCATCACAATTGGATGGATAAAATTGATCATGCTATTCTTATAGCAAATCATGATTACCAAAACATTGATACAATTGATGGAAAACCAGTACGTGAATCTATTCATAAACAAGAAGGACAATAAAGAAATAATTATTTACAAAAGTATTATATGAAAAGATAGAGTATTCATAATGATTCAAAATGAAAGACAAAACTTCAAAGAAGTCTTGTCTTTTTCTGGCAAAAACATTATTGAGAGTTATTTCATTCCAGGCCCACGCGTTGGCTGTCGTGGAATATGGACTCCACCTACAACACTTTCTAACGCTTCATCACTTAATTGACTGGCCATTTCTATTGCTATTTCATATGGAATATGTATACCTAGTATATTTCCATAATTAACAATATCTTCGACATCATGCAACGAAAGTAGTTTTTCTTTTTGTAACTGATTCAACTGTTTGAGAACATCAATTTTATACATAGTCTTCGTTCCTTTCTTTTTGTATTATAAATATGTTTTTGCCATTTTGATAAGTATAAGTCACTTTATCCATGATTTCCTTAACCAAATAAATACCTAAACCGCCTATCTTTCTTTCCTTCACAGATGTATGTATTGGTGGAATTTGACTATTTAAAGGATTATAATAAATTCCATCGTCCTCAAAACTTATGATGATTTGATTTTCATTTATCAAATAATGAATTATAACATGTTGAGCTTGACTATAATAAACAATATTTGAATAAATTTCATCAATCGCAATCAATACTCTATAAATCAAATTTTTAGGGTAATTATTTAGTTCAAGTAATATTTCTATTTGTTGATTAATGTCTTGAATTTGTTCTACTGTTATATTGTTTTGAAAGGATATTGTATTTGCTTGATATTGTAAAACCATCATAGTGATATCATCAAACTGTTCAGCCTTTCCAACGAAAGTCATTATATTCTCTTTTATTGATCTTATGATATTTTGAGGATTATTATATTCTACTGCATCCAAACATAATTTAAGACGCTCATCTCCAAATAGATTCATTTCTTCATTCATAGCTTCTGTAACACCATCAGTATAGAAGTATAGAATATCATAGGGTTTTAATAGTATACAATTCTTTTGATAAGAAGCATCTTCCATTATTCCTAACATAATGTTTCTATGAAAAGAACTATTTTGAAGATATTTGTAATCTCCGAAATAACTTTTGATTAATGGTGGGTTATGGCCTGCATTGATAAATTCTAACTTTCCACTGTCTAATGTTAAGATTCCTAACCAAGCTGTTACAAACATATTTGTATTATTGTTTTCACATAAAGAACGATTTGCCTTGTTCATGATTTCTTCAATCGATTGGCTTGTCATTGTTAAATTTTTTAATAACGTCCTAGCAGTCATCATAAATAGAGCAGCTGGAATTCCTTTTCCTGAAACATCAGCAATAACAAAGGAGAGATGATTATCATCAATTAAGAAAAAATCATAAAAATCACCACCCACATCCTTTGCTGTTTCCATTGAAGCATAAATATTAAATTCTAATTTGTCTGGAAATGCTGGAAATATATTAGGTAATACTGTTGTTTGAATGTGTTTGGCTACATCTAGTTCAGCTTGATTTTTTAAAGTTTGTGCAGTTAGAGATATTCCTTTAAATATAGCCCAATACATCATTATATAAACAAGTACTAAACCACCTGATGAACTCATATAAATCAAAATATCCATCCAATTTTTAGATAAATAAGTAATTGAAAATGTTTGTAGAATAGATAATAAAACTGTAAAAACAATCACAGATATAAGTGGAACCTTTACAAAATGATCCATTTTTACATCTGGCGTATAAAGACTTTCTTTAATAAAAGAACAAATATACTTTTTGTATAAAAAGTAAAATATGACATAACTGCAAATAAAAATGAATGAGATAATCAATAAATCTGGTTTTATTTTTAGACTTGAACTATCAACATTATTAAGAAATGGCAACATAATAAAACCACATATAATTTCATTAATAACTATTGCAAATAATCCCACAAGTACAGATATAAATGTTTTCATTGACCTTGTCTGATTATAAACCCAATGACATCCTATATATGTCATAAGTGTTGGGAGTAAAAGTATCAATGCATTATAAATAATATAGAAAATACTTAAAACAATATTTAACAAGGATTGGTTTTGCCATTCTATATTTTGAACACTCCTTATATATGCATCAAAATAAACCATTCCAACATAAAGAGTAAAATATATAATACTAATAAAACAAATAACAATGAACCACTTTCTTATTTTTTGAGATAATTTTTCTTTTTGAAATAATGTACAATCAACAATTGATATACACCACAAATAAGTCAAAAAGAATTGTATTAAGTCTGAAATGAGAGATTTCCAATCGAAATACATATTCATCACCTACTCTCATATATATTAACTTATATCATTTTTCCCTAAAATATTCATTGACGTACATTGCTACCTTTTTAACTCCAATTTCTGCACATGAATATATCATTATGATTCTCACAATTCTTCATAATTATTGATTGATACTATTGCATCTTCACCATAACTAAATCCCAATGATTTATACGTGCTAATTTCCCATATTCATTTAAAAATACATCGAGATCTTGAATATTATACCAGCCAAGATTAGGATCAAAGAGAATAATTTGCTCCTCTGGAGTTATTATTAATGTTAATGCATGTTTTTCTCCACTTATTGTCGTATATCCAATCATTAAAAAATGCGGTGTATGTAATTCTCTAAAATAGTGTTGTTGTATATCAGCAGCAACCATACTATGTAAACCACTACTATAATAACTTTGATTTTGGATATCAAAACTATCATAATCATCTACAAAGTAATCTAATTCAGGAATGAATTTATTATCTTTAAATGCTTGACCTACGAAAATGATTTCATCTTTAAAATTACCCTTTTGTTTCAGATAATCCGCATATATTTGACTTAAAATATCTAAACATGGTTTTCTATGAAGTAATGCTAAAAATACTATCTCATTTATAGAAAATGCTAAATCCATTGTTCTCATTCTTAATAGTCCAAAGTAAAAAGAAAAGAGAATACACATACCTTTAGGATAATTTGCTTTCTTTGAAGCACCATCCTGTGACCATGATTTCAACAATTGACTACCTTTTATTTTCATAATTATATCCTCCACTTTAAAATATATTATCAATTGAAAATAAATATATATATAAATAATTTGTTTTTACATATTTCATATACATTTATACATATCTTCTCATGTTAAATATAAAAAAAGAATAAGATGAACTTATTCTCTTCAGGATAAAATTATTCAATTATTTTTAAGTAGATAACTATAAACGATTTGGATATACACCTTTATCAATAAGTTTATGTATACTTTCTTTCACAGATTCTTTGTCTTCTTTGTATGTCACTCCAAACCACTCATCTTGTGATTTTAAGACTTCAACACTTATTTGTTTATCTTTTAATAAGTCTCCAATGATTGTTGGTAATAGATATTCTGTTTTTAAATCTGCTGATTCAAGTGATTGTAAAAAGTCTTCAAAGCCTTTTTCTAAAATATCAATAAACTCTGGATAAAGTCCCCACATATTCATAGACACAATCGAATCTAAATCAATAACCTTATTATTAACTACTGCTTGACCATTCTTTTTTTCAATATTATGTGTTTCGACAATATCAACTAATTTATGATCCAAACTTGCCTCACAAATACCTCTTGTGACACCACCATTATCACTCAATGTATTCTTTAAAACAAATCCTACCATACATGCTGGTAATACATTACATTCATGTTTTGTTGTTAAATATTGATAAGCAACATGATAGGCCTCTTTACCATAATAATCATCTGCATTAATAACTAAGAATGGTTCATGAATCAAACCTTTGCATGCTAAAATAGCCTGACCTGTTCCCCATGGTTTCTTTCTCTCTTTAAATATCTCCTTATACTGACTAGGTATATTTGATAACTCCTGAAATGCATATTCAACATGTATTTTCTTTTTGATTCTTTGACCTATGATTTCATCAAAATCTTTTTCTAAGTCTTTTCGAATAACAAAAACAACCTTATTAAAACCTGCTTGAATCGCATCATAGATAGAATAATCCATAATAATCTCACCATTTGGTCCGACTGGTTCTAATTGTTTAATACCTCCACCAAAGCGACTTCCAATACCTGCTGCCATAACAACTAATGTTACATCTTTCAATTGATTCTCACTCCTTTTCATTATTGTATAATGTATAAAAACAAATTACAATGATAAAAGAGCATTAATAACTATAATTGAATGTAGCATCTTTAATTATCATCATCAACATCTAAACCTGTTCCATCTAATGCACCTGATTCTCGTAACAACTGATTTCCAAAATAGCCACATAATCGTTCTAAAAAATAATTATTTCTCATATAAATTTTTAAAACAGTGTAGTATGCTATTGTTGATGGATCTTGATGAGGATACTTTATAAAAGCATAAATTGAACGCAAATAAATAGGCGAAGTATTATATTTTTTTATCAATTGTTCTTTTGACATAATTTCACTACCCATACTTGAACGTGTTTGAGTACCAATGAGATTGAACTTTTTATCAAATATATAATGACGTAAATCATCTGAAAACCGATCTATTTCTACATATATTTTTAATTCCTGTATTATATGTGAGATAGCTTCATCAATATTATCTTGTTTAGAGTATATGTCTATGAGAAGCGAAAATATTTTCCATATCATGACTACGTTTTCACGTTTAACTTTTAATGACAATAAATCTTCTCTTAATAAAGTTTTTAGTGAATCTGCTGTTATATTTATAGTACCATTAATATTAATCTTGCTCATTATCCAATGCGAAATTTGTTTTGAATAAATAACAGATAACTCTAGAAAATCTAATTGTTCCTGTGTAAGTGTCTTTTTTAATGGACTGACATAACCACAAGATGGATGATAACTTCTAATTCCTCCATATGAGTCTACAATTAATTCAAATAAACTTCCTTCAATAGATTCATTAACTGCATGTTTATCTACTTTAATCATACGTATTGAACCTAGAAACTTCTTTTCAAATGCTTCTATAGAAGGATATATTTTCGCATCCCAGTATTTTTTCACCCATATTCTTATTGTATCTATATCACGATTTCTAGCTTTTTTATCAGGATTGGTCATACATACACAATAAGACCTATAAACTTCTCTAGTCGGCCCAGATGGATGAATTAGGCGTAATCTCCCTTTTTCAAAATAAATACTTCCTACTTTATCATCATGCTCTGATGCAAACAGAGGTTGACTACCTAAAATCATACCACTTTTAGGCTGAATTAACGATGGTAAAACAACAGGAGATTATTGCATAATTGGAACTTGCCTTCCTGATATTTCTGAATTTGTGCTTGATTGTTGAATTGCCCTTAAAGGTGGAAGTGTGGTTGTTGGTTTCGTTTTTTGAACAGTATCTTTCTTAATTGGTGGTATTAGTATTCTATCCATTCTTAACTCCTTTCTCTTATCTCTTTAAATGATATATAATAATTCTTTATTAAGATAAAACCATATCTATTTATAATATTATTTTTTTCTTGTATGTAATTTTGTTTGCTCAATGACATGAGTTTGTTCTAAAAGCAAATTTGATAAAAAACCTTTCATATAATTATAAAGAATAGAATTATTATCTTTAAGCCATACATTAAAAATTTTCTGTCTTATAAATTCATGGATATCTAGATTAAAATCTTTTGAAATTTCCTGAGCAGTAGACATAAGCCAATTACCTTGATAAGGAGTTATAAATTTTTCATATAGTTTTTCAATATCTTTTGAAGTTGTCGCACTAAAAAGACAAAAATTATTCTTTAAAAGTTGTTTATAATTCTTCTTTTTAAATGCTAAAATATATCTAATAAATTCATCAACTCCACTAGACTTTAATGCGTGTTGAAATGCATTGACAACATTTCGAGGAATAAAAATACTACTTATTGCACTTTTAACACTTTTAATGGCTATATCTTCTTTATCTGACTCATTATACATTGACAATAACTCATCAAAAAGATTATTAATTTCTTGATTCGCAGTATCGTAGTCTATTTTGTTTACAAATGAACTTATAATTATAGTAACAATTTCTTCTATATATTTAATGACATAGTATAAAAGTTCAGTGTCAAGATTGGTACCTGTAGAAGGATAAGGTGTGACTCCACCTTCCGATGGGTGAATTCCAACAATAGTTCCTTCTTTATCAAGATGCAATTCGTATAGTTTTCCTCTCATGACTTGATGAGTCTCTAATAAAGAGCCAACATTTTGAAATATCTTTTGAGCATAATAGTTACTAAAACATTGTTGAAAATCACCTAGTTTAGGAAGACATTGATGTTCAAAATAATAGGTTTTGATCCATACCTTTATTTCAGAATAAACATCTTGTTTTGTAATAGAGAGACGATAAGGAATATATTCTTCTACAGTTGGTCCCATCGGATGAAATAAACGTATACGCCCTTCTGCATAATAAATACTCCCAACACCCCTACCACCTTGTGATACAAATAATGGTGATGTTCCAAGTATTTCTGGTTCTCTTGTCCTGGTCAGTATTCTTTGTTGTGGAATCGGTGTTATTTCAGACATAGGAACTGGTGGTAGTGGTGAAATTGTATGATCTTTATCTGCATCTTTTGTCATTTCATCTGGTATAGGTCCTAAATCAGTAGTTGTTTTAAACATATTTGATTCCCTTCTTATTCAGCTATATGCATTGGATTTAATCCCATATCTTGAAGAAGATGAGTTGCTTGTAATAATTGATTCTTAAAATATCCAATGACTCTCATAAAATATATTGAATTCTCTTGCATTGCAGAATCTATTCTACAAAAATATGCTATATTGATATGATCATCTATAAATTTTTGTGGGTCAGTCAAATCATTTATTTGAAATATACCATCAAGAGTTGGATAACCAAAAAAGAAATCAGAAGTCAGGAAAGTATGAAGAGCTAATTGACATTCTGGAAGTTGCTGTTGTTCTAAACTAGGAAATTGGTCTTTGATTTTTGATATTTCACCTATAAAATGATTCTCTGGGAAAAATCTTTTAATCAATTTTGTTATCATATCATCAGTAAAAAATGGGATTGCAAACTCAAATAATTTAGCTATTAATGGAGATTTCTTTTCATACATTGATTTTAAACTTTCTAAGACATTAGATAATGTAAGTCCACTATTCATGAATTGTTTTATGATCTCATTTGTAAACCAATCAATATTTTTGACAGTATCATATAATTCATCCATTTTTTCATATTTAAAGTCGGGTGCTATAGGTACTACACCTCCTCGTGAAACATGAGAACCAATAATATTGTTTCCATTAACGATCAATTCAAAAAAAATACCAGCTATTTGTTCTTGAAGTTTTACTTTTGGTATCTCTATACAATAACCCTTTTGTTGAAATTCACTTTTAAACTCATTAAAATGTACTTTCTTAGTTTGATCTTTAGTCTGATTACTTACCCATAGTTGAGCAGACTTTGCAGCATTTTCAGAAGGAAATGAAAAATATAAAGAATCATAATCAAATACGTCTGGTCCCCCATCTTCATAAATTAAACGTATATGTCCGCCATCATAATAAATACTTCCATCCATCTCATCTTTTTGACTCATAAAGAATGGGTTAAATCTTGTCGAAGGGACTGTAGTAGGTGTTACGACTTTTTCAGATACTTTTGGAATTGGATCTACACTTACTTCGCTTAGAGGAACTTTCTTGGGAATAGGTGGCATTCGTGGGATTCCTGTCATATTGGCTAAATCTAATATACTTTTAGAGGCTGGTTTACCAAAAGTTTTTTTTCTACTCACATTCATGTTTTGCATCAAACTTGGTTTTTGTGGATTCATACTCATTTTTATTCACTTATCCTTTTCATATATTATTTTTATCTTATTATTAACATAACACTTTTAAGAGATAAGAAAATTTTTTTTAATAAAATAATGAATAAACGTTAGTATTATTGACTTAAACGTATCTAAATATTTTCATAGCCTAAATAAAGAATGAAACATCTTTAATTTGAATGCAAAAAAGGAAGTAAATTCAATGACTTCCTTTATATTCCTTTTCTTTATTTAATGTGTGATTGCTCATATATATTAGTCATTTCATCTTTAATAAGACTATAAAAATCCCTTGCTAACTCTTTTTCAATAATATCCTCATCTCTTTTATTGTCATGTAATGTATAATAGACATCATAAACAAAAGATGATTCTCCTAATAAATATTGAACTTTCATGATATAATCATCTTCTTGATATTTTGTCTCTAAAACAACAAATTCAGGCTTTAAAACATCTATTTCTTGCTTTTGATATTGAATAGAAAGAAGATCATATTTATTAAAGATTGCAATATTTGTATTATCCACTAAAGACATATCAGGTTGATCATTTAACCAATAGATATACCCTAAAAATAACCAAGCTAAAGTCGCTGATAATGAATAAACATAAAAAACACCAAAGTCTAATAATCCTCCTATAAATTCACTTACATATATCATGATAAAAAGTAGAATAATGTAATAAGATTTTTTATTCTTATATTTTATCAATATATCTCTTGTTGTAAATAATGTTTTAATAAAGAAGATAAAAAATAATAAGAAACCAAATACTCCAGCAGTTATTAATGATTCTAAGAAAACATTATGACTGTGAAGAATTTGCTGTCCCCATGTATCATCTGAGGTTGTATCAACAAGCATTGATCTAAAGTTTCCTGCGCCAATTCCCTGAATTGGTGATTTTTGCCAAACGTCTAATGAATCTTTAGCTAGAGTCACACGTCCACTACTTACATCATCTACAAGATGAATAATTTTAGGTATATTTTGAAGTTGCCCACTCATTGTTAAAGAAACAATCTCCTTAAGTTTAGAAAGCTGAAAGCGCCCACCATCTTCCTCTGTCGCCCCTTGTAACTGTGGAATAATAAATGCAACCTTATTCACAACAACCGTTCCTGATAAGATACATAAACACATGACAAGATTCAAACATATCTTTTTCACTCTTGATATTTCCTTCGCTCTAAAGAAATGATAATAGAGAACAGCAGTCACAACAATAGCTAATATAATTATCGCTGCTCGACATTGTGTTAAGATAATATATCCCAACTGAATAATAATATTTATATAATAAAGGAATTCACCTTTATAATGATTCTTGATTGCAACTAATGACAATAAAATAACAATAACTGCTAAAAATGATGCAGGATTACAATTAAAATAAACTCCAAATAAACGTGTCCCTACTAACCCTATATACCAGCCATTTTGAGTACCTGAAATATTTAAGAAATACATACCTAAAGATATGAAAGATGCAATACCTACAAGAATACAAGTCAAAGGTATTATACATTGTAATTCTTGTTTTAATTTTTTGAGTGTCATTGATCTTGGTTGACCAAAAATCAATAAGAATATAATCATCTGCATACCTGCAATAAGAAAAGAATTCTTATTTGAATACTCTTTATTGAGATAAGTTGCTATAAAAAGTAACAAACCATATAACCCAATAATTAATAAGTGATTCTTTGAATAAAAGAACTCACCTTTTATGAAACTATATATCAATATTATTGCACCATATCCAAATACAAATAAACATAGAGGATTAAAAGTTATTCCAAAATATCCTAATGCTAATGTATTTGTAAATAAGTAAACTATAAATAATAATTTAAAATATTTTCTATCTCCTAATAATTTATCTAACATTTTTATCACCCCTCTATATACAAAGTGGATACCCAAAGGTACCCACTTTTATTTATTAACTTACTGGTTTTCCAGCTAATACATTTTGTATAGCTTGTTTATTTTCAGCAACACTACTATCATTTGGAATCATATAATATAATTTATTATTTGGCATATATGCTCCACCTGTCATTGTTTTCCCAGTTCCAGTTAATTGTTTTTGTATAATCGTCCAAGATGCCATATCACTAATTTGCATTTGTAATAAACCTGTAATATCACCTGATTCCATATTCGTTTCAAATGATCCATTAATAGAATTTAAAACACTTGAATAATTTGTAATAATAGCTGGTGACATCATTTTCTT
The DNA here is from genome assembly GCF_984815275.1 of Coprobacillus sp. NCBI lineage: Bacteria > Bacillati > Bacillota > Erysipelotrichia > Erysipelotrichales > Coprobacillaceae > Coprobacillus > Coprobacillus sp. The sequence continues at coordinate 1,478 of NZ_CFJNYH010000043.1, read as the reverse complement.
AAGCATTGCAGTTAATACAAGTTGTTGATTATGAACACGGGCGTTATCTCCACCACCTAAAGAATATCTTTCTCTAGAAAAAACTAAAGCCTTTTCTCCATTAACATGATTAATTCCTTTTTTAAAAGTAGTACCGTCATAAGCTGTAAATGCTACTTCACTTTCAACATCTACACCACCTAATGCATCAACCATTTTAATTAATGATGTAAAATTGACTCTTGCATAGTAGTTAATATCAATTCCCATAAAGTTTTCCATTGTCTTAACTGTATTTTCAATACCACCCAATCCTGAATGCGTTAGTTTATCTTTTTTACCTTTATTCGCTAAAGTCACATAATAATCTCTTGGTATACTTGTCATCAGAATTTGTTTCGTTTTTGGATTCACAGTGACAATCATATTGACATCTGTTCTAGAAACTGTTGATACTTTACCATATGTATCAATACCACTAATATAAACAACAAAAGGTGCTTTTGTAACATCAACATTTTTAGAAATATCATTTGTTTTGACAGTAATGTCTTTATGCCAAATCACTCTTGTTTCTGTCTCAAAATTTGGATGATTTGCTTCTAACATTGCATAATAAGCTTCATTTACAAATATAGCATTTGTTGTTCCCTTATATAAATCATCTGCCATTTTAGCAAATTCATCAACTTCTTTTGTTTTAATTGAAGATTCTTCATTTTTAAGAGCTTTAATAGCTTCTTCCATTTTCTCTGTTTCTGCTGACATATTAACTTCAATTGTTTCACCTTTTAAATCAGATAACTCTTTATATTTACTCTTTTCCATAACCACAACAGAAATACGGGTCGTTTCGGTATTAGCACCAGTAATTGCATCAATAAGTGAATTTCCTTGAGCTATATATAAAGAACCTACTAATAAAAGTACACTCAGTAAAATACTTACAAACTTTCCTATAACAGTACGAACTTTTCCTTTTTTCTTATTTTTAGATGGTTTCATTAAAAAGAAAACTCCTACATTCAATAATGCAAGCAATATAATAACAATAATTGCATATAACATAGGCAAAGCACCTAATTTAAATAACAATCCAATAAGTATTAATGAAGCAATAACTTGAATAGCTAAAATAACTCTCCATTGTGTAACTTTTTGGATTATATTTTCTTTTTTAGACATAACAATCTCTCTTTTCTTAATTCTTTAACATATTAGCATAACAATGTGTACTTTTCAAGAACATCTCATATGCATAATATGAATAATTACAACTCTATTTTATATTTATTATGTATCAAAGTTGTTTATATTTTATTTGTTTTGAATAAATTTTGATATAAACTTTAATTAATTTATTAGTCAGATCTATTACAAAATCTTTATAACTATGCTTTCTTTTTTTATTATACTCAGCAGGCAATTATATTATCCAATAAAAGATAATAGCTAGTTATCCTTTATAAATAGGAGTGCTGTTGGGTTGAATCGTTGCA
>NZ_CFJNYH010000042.1:0-24722 GCF_984815275.1 Coprobacillus sp. | reverse complement strand
AAGATATAATAAGAAAACCGGTGGAAAAATATGGAAGACGTCTTTTAAAATAATAATAGAATTTTAAAAGGGAGTGTAATTATGTTTTTAGAAATGGTTTTTAATGAATTTATAAATGATAAGATAATTGATGTTGTTGATTCTACAATAGAGACAATAGAAAATAGATATAAAATTATAGATAAATACTTTCATAAAATTGATATAGAAAGTGTTAATAATAAAAATGTAGTGAGAGAGTTTCAAAAATATTTATTAAAAGATTGTAATTATAGTGTAAGTCACACAAATCATATAGTCGGATTGTTGAAACAAATATTTAAATTTGCAAAAGAAATGGGAATTATTGAATGCAATCGTATAGCTAGTATACCGACAATAAAAAAACAAGTTAAAATAGTAGAAGAAAAAAATGTTTGGAACTTAAAACAATATAATGATTTTAGATCTAATATTAATGTGATAAGAGATAAAGTCATATTTGATATGCTTTATTATTTAGGATTAAGAAAGGGTGAGTTGCTTTCGTTAAAATGGAGTGAAATAGATTTCTATAATAAAAAAATTAGAATACTTTCAACAGCAAGCAGAAAAAAGAAAATCGGTCAGGTTATAACACCACCAAAAACGTTAAATGGAAATAGAACATTAATAATGAATGACAGCTTATATAATTTATTATTTGATTATTATATGTCATTGAGAAAAAGATATGGCAATATTGATGAACTGTTTGTAGTAGGTAATGTTAAGATGATGAGTTTCAGTGTATTACAAAGATTATTAGATAAATATCAAAAAATGGTTGATTTACCAAAAATAACCTTACATGGGTTTAGACATAGTCATGCGACTATGCTTGCAGAATTAACAACAGATATAAAAAGCGTAAGCAAGCATTTGGGACATGAAAGCATAGAAACAACTGTTGATATATATTATCATTCATCTAATAAATCACAAGAAAGATTAGCAAGAATAATTGAGGATAAAATACAAGCAGAAAATAAAGGACAGTTTGAAGTTTTGAAAAATGCAATTGAAAGACTTTTGGTTGGAGCAATAGGTTCAAGCGATTATACAAGTTCTGAATTAGATCGAATTATACATATGTATGATTATGTACGAAAGGAGGAGATAATAAGTTAAAATAAAACTTGAAATATAATGAAAGTATGATATAATATAATTAGCAAAAAAGCAGAGATAGTGCGGTTGATAAGTGGTGCAGACCCTGTCACCCGCACCAAGAAAAAATATACTCTAAGTTCTTGATATACAAGAATTTAGAGTTTTTTTATTTTCTATCTATCTTTGTTTGTTTTAAAAGTTTAATAAAATCATTTTATCTTCAATTATTCTTAAAATATTTATAATAGAAATTAAGCAGATTTGTACAACATTCAATTTTTTATAGTAGAATTGTATTTTAATATTTTTTGCTTAATAAAGTTACCTAGCTATTTACAAATAGTTTAATTAATAAAATTTTCCTTTCGCCTGATTCATTTTGTCGTCTCAAATAGGAAAAAGAGAGAGTTCTGTAACATGAAAATCAGTTACTAATCCATTTAAAAACATTTCATCAATAAAATATATATAATTAACTAATTTTTCTGGCAATATTTCTTTTCAAATTCTTCTTTAGTCATAGGTTTTGAAATATAATAGCCTTGGATACTATCAACATTCATGTCACAGACAGTATTTAATTCATCAATATATTCAACGCCTTCTACACAAACAGATATGCCAACACTATGACAAAGTTTAATAACAGCCTCAATAAATGAACGATTAAAACTATGATCCTTATCATTTATAAAAGAAATAAATAATCTATCTATTTTAATAATATCAGCAGGAGATTGTGAGAGTAATCCTAAAGAAGAATAACCTGTTCCAAAATCATCCATTGCAAAACGAATACCAATATCTCGTAAACTTTTAAAAGCATCTTTTAAGATTAACATTTCAGTCACAAAATAACTTTCAGTAAGTTCTAAAACAATATGACGAGGTGATAAATTGTATTTACTAAGTAAATGTTTTACAAACATAATAAAGTCTTTATCAATAATTTGCAAATATGATACATTGATATTCATAACAAATTCAGGATAGAAATTTAACCATTCTTTACATGTTATAAAAGCCTGTTCCATGATCCATTTACCAACCGGTATAATACTATTATCTGATTCTAAAAGTGGAATAAACTCAGCTGGTCCAATTTTTCCATGAGTTTCTGATGTCCATCTAAGCAAGACTTCTACACCTTTTAATTCAAGTCCATTTGAACTTACGAAAGGTTGATAGACAAGTGAAAAATCTTTCATACCTGCTAATACACTTCGTTGTAATTGATTAATTATTTCCATTGTATAGAGATTACTCTTCAAGAGTTCAGGAGAATAAACTGTACATCGGTTTTTTCCTCCTTTTTTTGAAGCATCCAAAGCGCTCATAGCACATTTTATCAATTCTAAATAATCATAAGCATCTTCACCAAGCATAGCAATACCACCAGAAACAGTACAAAAATATGAACTTCCATCAATTTCATGCTCATGATTTGTGTAAAACTGTATTTTTTGATATATATTTTTCATATCAGATATTGTTGCTTGAGGATAAAAAATAGCTATTTCATCTCCATCAAATCGATAAACACTAGATTCATGTGGTACAGTACTAACTATCATCTGAGCAATATTACGGAGCACAGTATCACCAAAAATATGATTTTTTAAATTATTTAAACGACTAAAATTATCTAATCCAAGAAGCAAAAAACCACCTTTTTCATAACCTTGATTTTGAAATAAGTCAATTGTATTTTTGCATTCTTCTTGAGTTAATAAGCCAGTTGTTCGATCAACCTTTCCACGACCGCCAATAGGTGTCACAACGCCTGCAAACATTATAGGATTTTGATCTTCATCACGTGTTAACAAGCCACGGCATACAACCCAGATATATTCCTTTTTCCGATTTAAGACTTGATACTCTAAATTATGTTCATTGGTACGACAAGAGAGCATATCTGAAATAGAATCCTGATATCGTTTTTGATCTTTTTCATGAACCAATTTTCCCCAAACAGAAATAAGATCTTCAACAATTCTCCCTGGTAAATCAAAATCTTCATACATATTATCCGAAATCAATGAGATATTTTGTTTCATGTCAACAATATATATATAATTTTCAGTACTCTTAACGACAGCATTATAAAAGTCATTGATATCAACTTGAAATGACTCTGGAATATGTAAATTTTTATTCATCTCTTTTCACTTCCTATCTATAAATTATTTATGAAATATACAACATTTTGATCTTCCTGTTTGCTTAGCCTCATATAATGCTGTATCACTTTCTTTAATAAGTTCATCAACTATTTTTTGGTTATCAGTTGTATAAGAAATTCCAACACTCGCAGATAAATTATAATAATATCTACTTTTTTTAAATTGTTCTTGCAAAGCTATAATTAAATTATTACCTTGTTCAATTAATTCCTGTTTACTTATAATACCATATTTTAAAACAAGAAATTCGTCTCCTCCTAAACGAGTAATTGTATCATTTGGGAAAAGCTTATGTAGTATTTGAGCACTTATTTTAAGGACTTCATCACCAATTTGGTGACCATATGTATCATTAACTATTTTAAAATGGTCTAAATCTACATAAAGAATAGAAATCTGGTCAAACGAGTGATGCTCTGAATAATATTCATAAAAATATCTTCTATTATATAAACCAGTTAAAAAATCAGTATGAGAATTATTACTTAACTGTTGTTCTAATAAGAATGCTTCAGTAGTATCTCGATATATACAGAGTTCACCAATATGATTCTTAAAGATATCATATACTTTTTCATAACTCATATCTAGAATACGCTCTTCATCTTCATAAGATAGAAAAATTTTCCCATTATCTTCTCTTTTCATATACTTTTGTTGAATCAAGAGACTATGATACCAATCATCATACGTTTTACCTATAATTTTATTTTTAACAGTATGAAAATATTCTTCAAACTTTTTGTTGATATTCAGAATGACTCCATCTTGATTTCTCAATAATACTGCATAAGGCATACTATTAAAAAGAATTTCCATTTCTGTACTCATGTTCTCTAAATCTGTAATATCATGACCAATTCCTACTGTTCCTATCAGCTCACCATCCGGATTAAATAATGGTGATTTATAGGTTCTAAATTGACGCAAACCATTTCGGCTTTTAACGAGTTCATTAAATTGACATGTCTTTTTTTCTTTTTTCACAATATCTTCAGTTTTGGCACAATCATCAATTTTAACATCCCATACTGAACAATGATCTTTTCCTTCGATCTCTTTTTTCTTTTTTCCTACTGTTTGACAAAAAACATCATTAACTTTCATATGAATACCATTGATATCTTTAAACCAAACCAAATCAGGCATACTATCAATTAATACATTTAAATATGTGTTGTTGAGCCAAAGGTCTTCACCCTGTTTCATATTTTGATAAATTTGATGAACACGTTTATTTAAATACTCGAGTTGAATAGGACGTATAAGTACTTCATCTGCAACTTCATAATAGTCATTGCATAAATCATTTTTATAATCACTAATATAAAAAAGATAAGTATTTTCTTTCATCTGATTACGATAGTTCAAAAGGCATAATACTGGTAAATCACATATAATTATATCACTATTTTGATAATTTTCATTATAATTTGATAATGTCTCAATATTATAATTGATATGTTTTTTAGTTTCTAACATTTGGGTTAAGGCATTTTGTATGTCAAAGTTCATAGAAAAAATAGTAATTGTTTTTATTTTATGATACATAATTATCTTTTCCTTTCTGCCTTTTCTTATAGATTATCGCTATATCTTTTGAAAGCGGTTTCTATATATAATTATTATATTACTTATAGTGTTTAAAAATCTATAAAAAAGATAAAATATTTTATATTTTACATAATTATATGTTATTATATAAATCTCTTTTTTATTGTTGTATATAGATATTATGAAAGTATCAGAACAATTAAATAGATGTCTTAAACCTTTTTATAAATAAAAAAGTCCAGATTTTATTCTGGGCTTTTATATCAATGGCAAATCATTGCCATTTCGAATATCTGTTAATCTTTTCTTTTTAAACAAAATATTTGTAAAACATCTCATTCCACCGTCTCCTAATGGGGATTGAGCAGAAAAACCAACTTTAATTGTTTTTCTCATTGGTAAATAGGTTAGTCTTGCCATAGAGAATATTCTTCCATCTAGAGAATAATGAATAGCAAACATATTGTCTTTTCTTGCCAGTTGCAGCCATATCTCTTGAGTGTCTACAATAACGCCATTTGCATCATCTGAATGTTCATTTGTCATAACAGTTACGATTGAATGAGTCCCTATATCAGTCAACTCGAAACATGCTTTTGCCCATAATCTATCATGGTCTTGGGCGAGTAGAACGCAAGCATCATATGTTGATAAAAAGTCATGACTTACTTTTGCTCGCAAGATGAAATCACCTGTCACTTCTTGATAAAGAAAAGGAGCAGATGTTATGACGTCATGATTAACTGGATTAACAAAATAATCAGTATGTTCAGGTGCGTAGATTTCAATTCCATTATCTATTTCATGATATTGACTTTCATTTAACCACTTTAAATTTTTGTATATCATTTGTATTTCCTCACTTTCATTTTTCTGACATAAACTATCGACGTTTGTTTTCACGTTTCACTTGGCAAGGATTTCCATAAGCAATAACATTTGAAGGAATATCTTTTGTGACAACGCTACCTGCTCCAATGACAACATTATCACCAATTGTGACTCCTGGCATAATAATAGCGCCACCACCAATCCATACATTATCACCTATAATAACAGGAGCAGTCATTGTTTTACAAAAATTAAATTGAGTATCAACACTATCTCCAAAGCGGTCTAAATAATGAGTAGGGTGAAAAGCAGTATATATTTGAACATTTGGTGCAATCAAAGCATGATTACCAATAATAATTTGATTATCATCTAAAAAGGTACAATTCATATTGATCTCACAATTATCACCAAGATAAATATGACAACCATAATCAACATAAAATGGTGCAGTAATCCATAAATTTTCACCAAAGCCACCTAGTAGTTGTTTTAATATTTTCTTTTTATCCTCTATATTGTTTGCATCTGCGAGATTATAATCTCTCGCTAAATTTTTCCCTAAATACCAAAGTTCTAACAACTCTGGATCTCCACAGTCATAAATTTCACCAGCTAACATTTTTTCTTTTTCTGTCATTAAATGTTTCCTCCTAATATTTTTTCTAATAAGAAATAAGCAACACCATCATTTTGATGGCTTCCTGTTATATAATTTGCATAAGATTTCGTAAGTGTACTTGCATTTTCCATTGCCACACCTATTCCAGCATCACGAATCATTTCAGCATCATTATCAGCATCTCCAAAAGCAAGTAAATTTTTAAGTGACAAATCATGCCATGAACATACGAGCTCTAAACCTAAACTTTTGGATAATTGAGGATCCATATATTCATATTCAATTTGGCCTGCTTGCAAAGATTTGAGATGGGGATGATTCAATTTTTGACCATGTTCTCTAATATATTTCATATCTGATGGATGAGTGATGACAATAAGTTTGCTTTGTTTTGACTTATAAATATCTTGAAAGTTTTCTACTATATATGGAATATTATCACTTGTTGCTAATCGTTTGGCAAGATCATCATCTTTAAAAACTGCCAAATAATCATCTTTATATACACCAAAATTAACTGGGAAACCTTGAAAATGTGTGATAATCTTTTCAATCAGTTTGCCATCTATTTGAAAACATTTTTCCTCTCTATTCAATCTGTAGTCTTTAATATGTCCGCCATTTAATCCAATCACGATATCTACAATATCCTTATTCATTTGCCACTTTTCCATAAGATTTTCAATAGAACAGATTGGTCTACCTGTGGCATAGCCAAAAAGATAACCATTTTCTTTTAATTTCTTAATTGTATTTATAGTTAATTCGCTCATCATTTCTTCTTCATTTAATAATGTTCCATCTAAATCACAAATAATTATTTTTATTTCATTCATCTTATTATCCTCCATGATAATATTATTATATTCCTTTTATATCTACTAACAATGGAATTTATTGTCTAAATGTATTACAATATTCTCAAGTCGTAAATATATGGAGATATTATGAAACAAACTGAGTTAACAATTACAGATTATAATTTAAAAGATACTGTTGAACATGGTAGTGAAGAATTCCCCATCCAATATTATGTAGATGAATTATATTGTTATTCAAAGCAGATGATTCCACTTCATTGGCATTCAGATTTGGAATTTTATTTAGCTTATGGAGGCCCAATACAAATTCAAATTGGAAAAACTATTATTGATTTAATAGAAGGAGATGCTATATTTATAAATGCCAATGTTCTTCATTCATTTCAACAAATCAATTTTCAAGATAAGTGTCAATGTCCAAATATAGTATTTTCACATGAAATGATTGCTCCATCCTACAGTATTATCTATAAAAAATTTATTCAATGTATTATTCTGAATACAGAATTACCTTATTTTGTTTTGCATCAGGATTGTCAGTGGCAACAGGACATACTTTTAATGTTGGATAAACTTTTCTCAATATTACAAAAATATGGCTTAGTGCCAAGCTATTATGGTGAATATCCTACTTTACCATTTCAAAATGAAGACATTGAAATCGTTTGTTACGAAATGGAAATACAGAGTATTCTGAATAAAATCTGGCAGTTAATTTATCTTCATTTAGAAGATATTCCAAAAGTTTCTATAAAGCACAATAAACATATTTTACAAGTGAGAACACAAAAGATGTTGCAATTCATACATGATCATTATTCATTACCTATATCTTTACAAGATATTGCTTGTGCAGCTGATATTAGCAAAAGTGAAGCTGCACGCTGTTTTCAATCTTATTTACATGATTCACCAGTTCATTATCTATTGAACTATCGTTTAAAACAGGCAAAACAGGCTTTGCAAAAGAGTGAGGATCCTATTGTAGAAATTGCTGAAAAGTGTGGATTTCAATCAGCTAGTTATTTTGGAAAAATCTTTCATCGGGAAATGGGTATGACAGCAACTGAATATAGATTTAAAAATCATAAATAAAAAAATCAAAAAGGTTATCTGATGATACCTTTAACTCTCTTTAAGAGATATATCTTAAAATGTTAAAGTATAAAGAGATAACTTTTTCTATATGATGAATTATCATTGTGTTTTGAAGTTATAGTCATTGGTTTGTTTAAAGGTAGATGCAAATGCAAACATTGTCTTTACATCTAGAATACCTCCTGTCAAGACTTTACCGATGAATTGAGGTATTGGAGTTGCTGTAGACAATATAATATTTTTTAACTCTAAGGAAGATATATTTGGCATATATGATTTCAAAAGTGCTGCTGCACCAGCAACGTGAGGTGCTGCCATAGAAGTCCCATTGAGAGGACTATAATCACCATATAAATCAAGGCTTAAGATGCCTGTTCCAGGAGCAGCAATATCGACATTTCTAACACCATAGTTGGAGAAGCGTGCAAGATTATCATAAGGGGTTGTTGCTGCAACAGAGATAATATTCTGACAATCATAAGAAGCAGGGTAGACAGGATTGTAATCATTGTTTGTGCCATCATTTCCAGCAGCAGCTATGAATAAACCTTCATATTGCTCAATTGCATACTTTAAAGCCTGGGAATATGCACGACCACCCCAACTGGCATTAAGAATAGGAATATGAAATTCATTTGCAAAATCAATCGATGCAATTGCAGAGGCGACATCAAGACCAAATTTCATCGACACAACTTTGACATCCCAACAGATACCTGTTATTCCAATTCCATTATTACCTACCGCTCCAATTGTTCCTGCAACATGTGTTCCATGTCCATCTAAATCTATAGAATTTTCATTATTATCAGCAAAATTCCATCCATAATAGATTTCTCTATTTGGAGAAATCCACATATTTTCTCTTATGTCAGGATGATTATAATCTATCCCTGTATCTATAACTCCAACAACAATATCAGAACTTCCTGTCGTATAGTCCCAAGCAGATGAAGCTTTGACTTTTTGTGTTCCCCAAAGTTCACGATAGAGTGGATCATTAGAAAGTTTAAAAATTTCCTCAATATAATCTGGTTCTGCATAAACAACAAAAGGATTGGTAGAAAGTGTTTCAATAGCATCAATCACTGCCAAATGAGTTTTATCTTTAAGGTGAATAAGAATAATATCACCTAAATTATTTTTAGAGTGAAAAATAATTTCTACTTTTTCATAATTGATTTGACTGAGAATAAGACTAAGATCATATTCTGGATTATTCATAGAATCAATGCTTCTATCTAATGCAACGATGACTTTCCCTGCAACAAACTGATTCTTATAATCATTATACATAGCATTTCCTCCTTGCGTGTATTCATTATAGATTATGAAAAAATAATGATTAAGTGATCATTATAATAAAGAAAAAAGGCAATTTTCATTGCCTTGAATTTATTTATTCTCTTCAATATATTTATCTATATTGCGTTCAACAACATTAAATGGAGCAGTTCCACTTTTTAAAAGTGCCGTATGGAAATCTTTATCTTTGAATTTTGATCCGAGTTTATTTTCAGCATTTTCTTTTAAAGCATTTATTTCTTCATATCCAACATAGTAAGGCTGGAATGCAGATGGGTTTGCTTGTAGTTGGTAGTATTGACTTTTGAACTGTTCATCATCTTCTAAAGTTAAACCTTTAGTATTTAAGAAATCTTTAAATTGTTCAAATGACCAACCTTCATAATGAATGCCAATATCTGCTAAAATAATAATACAATAAGTTGCCAATTCATTTTCTTTTGTCAGTTCCAAATAGTTTTGATCAATATCTGTTAAATATTTAAAGGCATAGTATTGTGCATAAACAGCATAACCTTCAGAATAAGCAGAACTATTCGCTAATGCTTTGCGATAAGGAGAAGATATGTTTTCATACATATAGGCATATTGATACATATGTCCAGGAAATCCTTCATGTGCAACAGTATGATAAGTTGAAACAGTTGAAACATCTGCTGAATTTGGATTGACACGCAATTGTTTCTTATCAGTTCCATCAAGTGGAGGAATATTAAAATAAGCAGCAACACCTGAAGATGAGGCAATTTCTTTATTGATATCTTCAATATGATAACTTCTATTTTTAACTTCAGGGAAATCATTAAATAAATTCTTTTGAATATCGTCTAACATTTCTGTGTAATTCTTATAATTTGTTTTTGGTTCTGACTTATTTATAATATTTGGATCCTTTGTAGCAACTGCCATTAAATTCTTCAAATGGCTATTGTATGCTTTTGTCATCATTGATTGAATATCAGATACTGATTTATTTGAACCAATGTTTTTCTGTAGTAATAACTCATAATATTCTTTTCCATTTTTAAACTTAGCATATCCTTCAGTATTATTTGTTCCTGATTTGAAAGATTTCATTGTGTCTCTAATATCTTCATAAGCAGGAATAAATGAATCTTTAAATGCCTGACTGAGTTGTTTTTTGTACTCAGTTCCTTTCTCTAGTGAAAGATTATCAATACTTTTTTTCATAGCTTCTAAAACTGCACTCTGATCTCCTTTTTTAATTACCTTATCACAGTATGCAATCACTTCATTAAGATCAGCCATCAACAAACCTTTTTCTTCCTGTTTCTTTGTATAATCCAAAGCACTATCCATATAGGGTTGAATATCATTGACAACAGAAATTAAATCTTTTACATCTTGTTCGTTACGTAACTGCCAGTCTGCTAACATTGTTGGTAATTGATAATGAATACCAGTCATGCTTTCAAAGATTTGTTGATAATAATCAAATTTATCATCATTCAGTTTTTCATCTAATTCAGCTTGGAATTTAAAAATATCATATGTATCTTTTTGTTCATCTGTTAAATCGTCGCGATTAAATGTTTTGAATTCTTTAAGTACAGAAGCTTGATCTTCTTTGCTTTTTTTCAAATTTTCATCTGTAATACGAATTCCTAAATTGACATCAACTTGACTCATATCAACACCAAAATCTTTAGGATTGACCATAAATGTATGAGCAGTTGTATAGTCACTTTCCATTGTATTCACAAATTGTGTTTGAATGAATTCATCAAATTGTTTTTGAACTTCTTCATTGTTTTTTGTTTGCGGCTGACACCCTATTAATGAAATAGCCATGAAAGCAGATAATATAACTATTGAAAGTCTTTTTAAATATTTCATAAATCTCTCCTCCTTGTTTATAAGTATAACTTGTTTTTTATATATCAGCAATGTAAATGGAATAAATCAAATGACTTATTTTTGTCATATTATAAAAATAATGATTATAATTGACATAAGTCGTGTTATAATAACTTTTGGTTTATTGAATAGGAGGGAGAGTATGACTCTAAAAACAGTGAAGAATATTATTGGTATTCTTTTAGGAAATACGTTATATGCTTTAGCAGTTGTTTTATTTATTGTTCCAAGTGGTCTCATAACAGGTGGTTCTACTGGTTTAGCGATTGCTGCTCATCATGTTTTTCAAATACCAATAACATTATTTGTTTCCATCTTTAATATAGGTATGTTTGCAATAGGTTTTTTTGTTTTAGGAAAAACATTTGCATTGACAACTTTAATCAGTACATTTTATTTTCCACTCATTTTAAGTGTCTTTGAACAAACAATTGGATATACAAAGATGACAAGTGACCCATTGTTAGCTGCCTTGTTTGGTGGAGTTATGATAGGAACAGCTATTGGACTTGTTATTAAGTGTAATGCTTCAACTGGAGGAATGGATATTCCACCACTTGTCATTAATAAGAAAATGGGAATACCTGTTTCTGTTTCTATGTATGTTTTTGATTTTATCATTTTGTTAATGCAAGTCTTTTATACTGATAAAGAAATGGTTTTATATGGGATTGTCTTAGTAGCGACATATACATTAGTATTGGATAAAGTTCTAGTATTTGGAAAAGCACAAACTGAAGTTATGATTGTTTCTAAAGAATATGAAAAGATTAATAATGTTATTATACAAGAGTTAGATAGAGGAACAACGATGTTAAAGTCTATTTCTGGTTATATGAAAAACGAATATCCAGTTGTTATGACTGTTGTATCTAACAGGGAATTACCAAAACTTAATGACTTAATATTGAATATTGATGAACATGCATTTATGGTTGTAAGTAAGGTCAATGAGGTTCGTGGTAGAGGCTTTACTTTTAAAAAAGAATATATTGAATCATAGGGTCTTATCTTTGAGACCTTTTTTGTTATTTTGATCTATATATCTTAATAGATAATGTGAATCTTTTGAATAAGTCTTGAATTTGTAGTAGAATAATAATCATAAAGGAGTGAAGATAATGAGTAATGAATGTAATCATGATTGTGGAGCGTGTCAAGAAGAGTGTGATGAAAAAAGTTTTCTAGCACCAATGAATGCTCACTCTCATGTTAAGAAAGTTATTGGTATTGTCAGTGGGAAAGGTGGTGTTGGTAAGTCTTCTATTACATCTTTATTAGCTGTTTTAAAACAAAGAGAAGGTCACAATGTTGCTATATTAGATGGCGATATTACAGGTCCATCAATTGGTAAAACATTTGGTGTCGATGATACAGAAATTTATTCTAATGGAAAAGAGATTATTCCAGCCCAAACTGCACATGGAATGAAAATCATGTCAACTAATCTTTTATTGGAGCATCCTGAAGATCCTGTTGTTTGGCGTGGTCCAATCTTAGCTGGAATGATTAAACAGTTTTGGACTGATGTCAAATGGGGTGAAATTGATTATATGTTCGTTGATATGCCACCAGGAACAGGTGATGTTCCATTAACTATATTCCAATCATTACCTCTTGACGGAATTGTCATTGTCACAAGTCCCCAAGAACTTGTGAGTATGATTGTTGGTAAAGCGGTGAATATGGCTAGACAAATGAATATTCCAATCTTAGGGATTGTTGAAAATATGAGTTATGTGAAATGTCCTGATTGTGGAAAGAAAATTTTTGTATTTGGAAAAAGTCATTTAGAAGATGTTATACATAAGTATGATTTGAATGTTTTAGGACAGATACCATTAGATAGTGAATTAACAAAGTTAAGCGATATGGGAATGATTGAAGAATATGAATCAGATTGGCTAACTGAATTGAATACAAAAGTTAGGGAGTTTTAAAAGAAATGAGAGTATTTTTTATGAATAATATGTTATGGATCATTCGATTTTCATAAATAGAAACATGAGTTATTTGTAAACGCTTGTAGAAAATAGATAAATTATGATATAATTTATCGTGTATAAAAGTTCGTAAATGTTCACTTTTACGAACTGATAAAAATAGCATATATTTTGTTGATTTACCATGCTTTTTCTAAGGAAATTGCATGGTTTTTTTGTGTGAACTTTAATGAACCAAGGAAGGGGGAGAGAGATTATGTCTTCTATCTGTACAATTCAAATATAGCTAAGAAGATGGACATTGATGAAGACAGATTCTTATCATTTAAGGATTAGATATAGAAAGAATGACAATTAAGGAAAAAACAGCGATGATTTCTATAAATCTGAAGTATGAAACAAAAGTAGAATTTAAGCTGAAGGATAGAATTCTTGGGAAAGTAGAGTGTCCATGCAGAGAAAGTAAAATTTAGGGACTGTATGAATAAAGATGCTATGATATTGGATATATAGATAGAGCAAAGGGGAGTATATATGTTCAATATTGCTCATAAAGGCAGTTATAAGACTGGAGTGGGTCTGTAAATTATCTTGTGTAACATTAATAAATAATTTGATTGTTTTTGATATGATCAAAAGAAGAGGTAAATTATGAAAAGATTATTAAAATTAGGAATGTGTATAATGATAGCAGCAGTTGTATTAAATGGTTGTGGAGGAGGAGATTCTAAAATTGAAACAGTAGTATACGAAGGTGAGATTAATGGAACTAAGATTTCAAGCACAATTAATTATTTAGGAGATCGTGTTTTAAAACAGAAAACTGTCTCTGTAATGAACTTTGCAGATTTAGGAATTACAAAAGATGAAATGGAACAAACAGTTGAACAGTATAAAAAGCTTTATGATATAAAAGGGGTCAATTATAGAGCTGATATAACTGGTGATAAAATAACTGAAACAACAATAATAGATTATGAAACAGCAGATTTCTATGATTTAAAAGCAGCTAAAATCATTACTGGTGCAAAAAAAGATGGTAAAATACTGTATGTAAGTTATGAACAGACAGTGAAAAATTTAGAAAGTACTGGATTAACAAAAAAATAGAGTTTATATAAAATAACTATACCGTTCTCATAACCTGTAGGTTATGAGACTTTTATTATTCACAATCATAGGTATTTGACATCGTTTAGGGAGATGAATATGAATTTAATAGTTTATTTATGCAGCATCAACAACAACTTCATAATATGGAAGTAGGATATGTTAGAAGAAGTTTGCCTTTATTGTGGTGCTCTATTAGATCTATCACAGACAACTTATTGTGATTATTGCCAGAGAAATATTTAAGTGAAAACAACAATGTATCAAGATGATAAATTAGTGAGATTAAGTGTTTCATAAAAATAACCAATTATTACTAGTTTATATTTGATTGTTGTTTAATCTAAAATTTGTTAAAATAGATATAGTATAAAATGATGGAGGGAAAGATTATGGCTATTATTGATTTGGTAAAATATGATGCTTCACCTGATGTGTTTGCATGGAAATATCCTGATCAGGAATTGAGTACGTGGACACAATTAATTGTGAATGAATCACAAGAAGCATTGTTATATAAAGGTGGAAAAGCCTTGGATTTATTTAGTCCAGGACGTCATGTTTTAGAAACAGCGAATATACCTTTGTTAACAAAATTGATTGGTTTACCTTTTGGAGGAAAATCACCATTTACTGCTGAGGTTTGGTTTGTCAATAAAACAGTATCTATGGATATTAAGTGGGGAACACCGTCTCCTATTCAATTGCAAGATCCAAAGTATAAAGTTTTTTTACCAGTTCGTTCTTATGGGCAATTTGCAATACGAATAGAAGATTCAAGAAAATTTTTAACTGAGTTGGTTGGGACATTGCCTTATTTTGATAAAGAGCAGGTTACAAGTTATTTTAAAGGAGTTTATCTAACAAAAGTCAAAGATGCCATTTCTTCATATATTATTAAAAATGGTATTAGTGTTTTAGAAATTAATGCTTCTTTAGAAGAGTTATCAGATTATATTCAAGAAAAAATGGTGCCTGAAATGGCTGAATATGGTATTAAGATTGTGAATTTTAATATTAATGATATTAGTGTACCAGAAGATGATTCGGCAGTTAAAAAATTGAAAGATGCTTTAGCTAAACGTGCTGAAATGGATATTATTGGTTATAGTTATCAACAAGAAAGATCATTTGATACATTAGAAGGTGCTGCTAAAAATGAAGGTGGTGCTGGAGGAATGATGGGGGCTGGAATTGGTCTTGGTATGGGCGTTGGTATTGGTGGACCAATGGGACAGCAAGTTGGTGGTTTAACAAGTCAGATTGATACATCTACAAAAATGAAAGAATGTCCAAAATGTCATCAAAAAATTGCAGAAAATGTGAAGTTCTGTCCAATGTGTGGTGCTGATACAAGAATCACTGATGTTAAAGAATGTCCACACTGTCATGTCAATATACCAGCACATGCAAAGTTCTGCCCTGAATGCGGAAAACCTCTTCAAAAGAATTGTCCAAAATGTGGTCTGGAAGTTGGGTCGAATATAAAGTTCTGTCCTGAATGTGGTGAAAAATTATGATGAAAGCGAATAAGCTTTTTTCAGTTCTGGGAATGATTATAACAATTGTTACAGCACTTGCTTTATTTTTTATGGGAGTTAACTCATATATTATTGTGAATATTGTTTGTACTGAATTGTTAGCAACCTTTACACTTTATCGTGCTTTATCATTACAAAAGATTGAAAGAGCATTTCTCATTCCTGGACTACTTGTTATTTCATTGATGATGGTTGTAGTCATGGCAGTTGTCTCTTTGCTAGGTTATATTACAATTGGATTGATTGTACTTATCTATGGAGGGGCTTTGATAGGATATACACTTGTTCTTTATTTTGCAAAACGTATGTATATGCAATCTCATCAGCTAAACAGTCAATTAAGTCAATTACAGACTTGTTTAGATATACTCCAACAATTTAAGGGGTTAGATATTGATGAAAAATGTCTAAATCAAATACCTTCATTAATTCAGTCTTTGAAATCATTAGATGTTTCAAGAGATATAGATTTGAATTCGCTTGCCAATGCATTGCTTTATTTTCAAAATCATTATCAAGATGAAGATTTTGAAATCAATCAAGAATTCCAACATATTGAAATTCAAATTGAACAATATCAAATTCTATCTCAACAAGCTAAATATGGAAAGGTTTAACTATTTATGAAAAAATCAAAATCCTGGACACTTATTATTGTTTTATTAATCTTTGTATGGCCAGTCGGACTCTTTTTCTTGATTCAAAAATTAAGAGATGATAAAACAGCAGTCTTTGAAAAATCATCAACATTGAAATATATATCATTCGCTTTAATGGGTTTTGGTGTTATTTCTATTTTTATGACTTTAACAGGCCAAATGACACAGACTGTAGATGGCGTAAAAACTGTTGTCACTGGCAGTGATATGCTTTTCTATATTGTTGTTAGTCTTCTATTTATCGCAGGAGGATTGCTGCTATTTAAAAAATGTTTATCAATTGAGGAAGAGAGAAAACGTTATCGTGATTATATTTCACTCATTGTTAATTCGAATATAATATCTATACCACAAATTTCATCTGCTCGAGCAGTTTCATCAACGCAGGTAGCACACGATTTACAGGTCATGATTGATAAAGGTTATTTTCAAAATGCTTATATAGATAAAACAAAACAATGTATTGTCTTGGGAACTTACGAGAATGTTTCAACAGGTCAGGAACTTAATCATGCTTCACATATGGCTGTTTGTCCAGGGTGTGGAGCACATAATATTGTTATAGGGGATGGAAGTCAATGTGAATATTGTGGTACAATTCTCCATTAAAAAAGAAATAACATCTTGTTATTTCTTAGAACTGATTTCTAATCATCATTTTTAAAAACATTGGGTAACTGGTATCTTCAATAAGATTCCAGTTCCCTTTTTCTTTAATTGAAAGATTAGTGAGGATATTGGTTAAGGTATTATAAATGTAATTATTACTATCACTGCAAGAGAATAGAATAATCATTTGAACTTCTTTTTTATGCCAGATTATAGGTTTTTGAAGAATTAATACAGCAAGTATATTATTTTGATTTAAAGGTTTATTTAAGCGTATAATTGCTATTTTATTTTTATAGGGAATAAATGTATTTTGATCTTTAATCATCAGATTATTTTTAAATGATTCTTTTATATGAGGATACTGAGCTTTTAACATTTTAAAAAATTCATTGACAACATCTGTTTTATTACGTGCTTTGACGTTTGTTTTATAAAGTTTAGGGTGAAAAAGGGTTTCTATTCTATTTTTATTGAAGAGATAGGAGAGATAATTATCAATTTTATTAAGGTCATCTTGATTAATGATTTGTGAAATATTGATATGTGGAATGAGTAAATCTTTATGAATTGGTACAGTAGAAATGATAAAATCATATTGATTTAAATCTTCATCAGGTAATTTATAGTATTGAGAAGTTTTCACAATATCAATTTCATTTTCAAAACGTTCTATAATTTGTTTAGCATTTAATTGTTCAGCACCGCCACCAAGTCCACAAAGAAGTAGAACTCTTTTTTTATTTGTTTTGTGATTATGGATAACAGTGTTAAAGATAATTGCAAAAAATGCAAGTTCACTCATTGATAAAGCCTGATGTGTATATTTTTTAATAATTGATGAAGTGATTTCAGCCAGTTCATATGCAAGTGGATAAGTTGTTTTTAATTCATCAAAAAGTGGGTTTCTAATTTTCTCTTTATAAGTTAAGCGAATTATAGCAGCTTCTACATATAAAGTAAAAGTTTTATAGAAATGTGAGTCATTAAATTGGAGTAATGTCTGTTGATAGATTTCAGATAATATTTCATTGACAAGATGATGAATTTCAGGTGAATTTTGTGGTGTCACACCTTTGGAAGATCTTTTACAAATAAGTTCAATTGCGATTTGGTTGATTTCATGTTCATTCATTTGACATTCATTTCTATCTTCAATAAAATGAGCAATATCCTTTGCACATTCGAATTCATTACGCCCAAGAATTGGTTTTAAATCAGGAGATTTGGCAATGGTATGACCAGCAAGAATACGAGTAATACTGACAGACAGACTTAAAAGAAAATCACATAATGCGATATCAGACATTTCTACATGATGATGTTTGATTATTTTAATGATTCCATTTTCTAATGAATCTGGATTTGTAATATATGAGTTTAAATAATCATAAAACATCTCAGATTGTCTAAGATTCGTAAATAGAGAGTCACATAGAGGTTTTCTTTTATTCACTTCATCACCAACAATACAGATACCATAATTCGGTTTTTGTTTCATTATAAGACCATATTTTTTAATATCCTGACGAGCTTTTTTTAAGTCACTGGAGATTGTAGAACGGCTAATCAAAAGTTCATCAGCAAGATCATCTATTTTCATATATGTATTATTTTCCACTAATCTTTTTAAAATATAACTCTGTCTTTCTTGTGGTAATGTTGGAAAAACATATTCTCTTTGACGTTCAGCATCTTCAATGATGTGAAACAAACCTTGTAATGAATGTGATGATTTTCCTTCAATAATATATCCTTTGGAAGTCTTAGATACTAACTCATAACCAAGTGATTTTAAAATGATTTTGACATTCAGCATTTCATCTCGTACCAGTCTTCTATTGATACCAGTTGCAGTTGCTATGTCATAAGAAGAAATATAATTTGTTGAGGCAATAAGCAATTTAATAATTTCAATTTCATTTTTCTTTAAATTCATAATATTCCTCCTTAATGCAGTACCATTATAACAAAATCCGACAAATATGTAAACGTTTTCTCTAAAAATCTGTTTTCGCAAATTCTCTCTAAATCCTTACTACATAAGCCTTTTGATAAAAAAAGTGAATGACTTGGCATTTATTATGCCGATTGATTAAGTAGAAAAAAATAAACGACGTGATAAAATGAAGATGTAAAGAGAAAACGTTTACTCGCATTCTCGACATTTATAGAAGGGAGAAGAATTTAAATGTCTACTGAAAACACGTCTTTTATGGACAAATTGATGTCAAAAGTTGATGTCATCGCTGGACCAATGACAAAATTTGGTCAAATTCCATTTATTAAAGCTGTTGTAAATGGGATGGTTGGATCAATTGGGGTTACGATGGTTGGTTCAATTTTCTTAATTATTTATCTTTTATGTTCTGATGGTGGTTTAACAGAAACGGCTTTACTACCATTCATGAAACCTTGGGCAGGGGATCTTGCATTAATCAATAGCTTGTCTATGGGTATGATGGCAGTTTACATTGTTATTGCAATGGGAGCTGAATATGCTGAAATCAAAGGTTTCAACAAAACAACGGGTGCTGTAGGTGCATTCTTTGCATTTATCTTACTTAACTACAATGCTGTTGGTAAATTATTTATTGAAGGTGTTGCTACTGATGCTTTACCTGGTGCTTTAGAAATTACTTATTGGGGTGGTGCAGGGGTCATCACAGCAATGGTTGCAGGTGCAATTGCGATCAATGTCATTCATTTATGCTATAAGTATCATATTCGTATCAAATTACCAGATTCAGTTCCACCTGCAATCTCTGATAGTTTCTCAGCGATTATTCCTTATTTCTTTATTGCGATTATTTGTTGGGGTATTAGAACAATTGGAGGATTGAATATTCCTGAAATGATTGGACAAATGTTATTGCCTGTCTTATCTGCTGCTGACAATGTTGTTGTCTACTCATTACAGCAATTCTTATCTGCATTGTTGTGGACTTGTGGTCTTCATGGAGATAATATCACAGGTGCTGTTACAAATGCATTCTTAAATACTTGGATTGGTGAAAATAATACTGCTTTCTTAGCAGGAACTGCTGTTAAAGATTTACCATATGTATGGACTCCAAACTTATGTAGATTATCTCAATGGGTATCAAGCTGCTGGCCAATTTTAATCTATATGTTTATGTCAAGTAAGAAATTACCACATTTAAAACCATTGGCTGCTATCTGTTTCCCACCTGCCATCTTCTGTATTGTAGAACCAATTATGTTTGGATTACCTGTTGTTTTAAATCCATTCTTAATTATTCCATTTGTTGTGACACATACAATTACTGGGGCATTAACTTATATGTTAACAAGTGTTGGATTTATTGGGAAAATGTATTTAGCTTTACCTTGGGCAACACCATCTCCTATTTTAGGATATTTAGCTCCTGGTGGTTCTATTGGTGGATTTATTATTGTATTTATTAACCTAGCCATTGGAATGGTTATTTTCTACCCATTCTGGAAGGCTTATGAAAAATCAGAAGTGAAAAGATTAGAAGACGAGGCTGCTGCTACTGTTGCTGCAAATGCTTAAGATGTATGAGGAGACTTGTAAAAGTCTCCTTTATTGAAAAAAATAGGAGGAAAAGGAAATGAAAGTTTGTCCACATTGTCATAAAGATTTGCCTGATGATTCTACTTTTTGTATATATTGCGGGAAACCGTTGAAAAAAGTCAGTATGAAGGATTTAGAAAAAGCAAAAGAGAAGATTTCAAAACAAAGAGAAATGGAAAAAAATGATCCTTCTTTAAAACATAATCCTCGTGAAAATAGTTGGAGTAAACTTGGGTTGATGATTTTCCTTATTTCTTTAATTGGTTTAGATTTTATTGTTGCTACAATTGTAAATGGCTTAGGAATGAATTCGAAGTTTATTTTCATAATCAGTCTTATTGGATATATATGTGCTATTGGATGTTCTGTCATGTCTTTTATTATTGATTATCAAGATAAGAAAAAAGGTTATCAACCTAACGGAAATAGTAAATTCGCAATGGTTGCAGTTGTGATGAGTGTTTATATTGCTTTGTTAAATTTATCAACAGTTATCTTAAAATAAAGGAGAAGAACAATGTATTGTCGAAAATGTGGTGCTAAAATGAGTGACACAGCTCGCTTTTGTGATAGCTGTGGTGAAGAAGTCAAAAAAGTAAGACAACGTAGTGATACTCAAAAATATGAAGAACGTAAAATTGAGGATGCTAAACAATCTAAAAGTAAAAAATCCAAACATGAAAAGGCATTAGAGGAATTAAAGAATCCTTATGTTATACCGGCTTTGGGAACAGCAATTTTAGCCTTTGGATTGGCAATATTTCCATGGCCTATTTCATGGAGGATTGGCACAAGTTTATGGATGCGAATTCTTATTTTATGCGTTGCGTTATTATCAGATTATCATTGTACGAAATCAAGGCAAGTGAATAATTTATACAATATCCAATATCATTATCGGGTTCAACCTCGAATGGTTACAATAGCTACAGTTCTTGCAACATTTACCACAGCTGTATCATTATTTGCATTAATTAACATGTAAAATATTTTTATAAATTTGATAGCACTTGTGTTGGTGCTATTTTTTTAATAAAAGGTTTTTGATTTTCAATGAGTCTTTTGTCATAATTTATGACTGTTTACTCTATTGATAAGCAAGACTATTCTTATAAAATGAAACATGGAGGTGTTGATATGAGTGTTTTATTTTTTAAACCAATTCCTCGTCCAGCGATTTGGGGGCATACATTGGTTAAAGAGTATTTTGGATATGATGATTTTCCACTTGGAATTGGCCAGTCATGGTCATTTAGTGCTCAAGAAGGTGCATCAACTGTTTGTTTAAGTGATCCTTATCAAGGGCAGACACTCTTGGATTTATGGAAAAATCATCAGGAATTATTTGGTCATCCTCATGAAGATTTCCCTGTCATTATTTCGCTTGTTGGACCAGAAGATGATTTAAGTATTCAGGTTCATCCTAATGCTGAGCATGCTAAAAAATTAGGATTTCCAACAGGTAAAAATGAAGGATGGTATTTTATTGAGGCTGAATCAGGCGCAAATATTGTTTATGGACATCATGCTGCTAATGAAACAGAGTTAAGGCAATGTATACAAGAAAATCGCTGGGATGATTTGATTCAACATTTGGATGTTCATTCTGGAGATTTTGTTTATTTGCCAGCAGGTTTATTACATGCATTAAGAAAGGGAAGCATTGTCTATGAAATTCAGCAGGCAACTGATATCACATATCGTTTTTATGATTATCATCGTAAGGACGAATATGGTCATGAACGTGAACTGCACATGGAAGAAGCAATCGATTGTTTATCATACAATCCTGAAGATATGAAAAATCAAATTCATCCAGTTGAAACATATTATCAAAATTGTATACAGACAGTTTTTATTGCAAATGATTCATTTACAGTGACAAAATTGGAAGTAACAGGGGAAGTTGAGTACATTCATACAAATTACCAATTAGCAACAGTTGTGAAAGGACAGGGCAAAGTGAATAATCAAGATATAAAAGTTGGAGATAATTTTCTCATTCCAACACATACACATATCCAATTGAATGGGCAAATGACAATTATGATGACAACAAAGTGAGGAAAAGAATATGAAAAGAGATTTCTTATGGGGGGCTGCCCTCAGTAATGTACAAGCTGAAGGAGCTTATTTAGAAGATGGAAAAGGATTAAATGTATATGATACTTTGGTAGTGACACCTGAAAAAGGGATAGTTCCAATGTTCTGTGATACGGCTGTTGCGGCTGATCATTATCATCATTATAAGGAAGATATTGATTTGATGGCTGAAATGGGTTTTAAGGCCTACCGTTTTTCTGTTGTATGGTCACGTATTCACCCTTTGGGGGATGATGAGAAAGCGAATGAAAAGGGTTTGGATTTCTATGAATCCATGGTAGATTATCTTTTAGAAAAAGGTATTGAACCTGTTGTTTCATTGGTGCATTTTGATATGCCAGATTATCTTTTAAGAGAATACAATGGTTTTTTAAATAAAAAGGTTATTGATTTTTATGCTAAGCATGTAGAGGTTGTTGTGAATAGATTGAAAGGAAAAGTGAAATATTGGCTGACATATAATGAAATTAATCTTGCACCTTATCAAAGTGATTTGGTTGCTGGAGCATACCGACCTGAAGATATGAGTATGACTGAAATGTTTGCACAATTATCTATTAATACTGCAATAGCACATGCACGAGCTGTTGAAGTGATTAAACGCATTGATTCAAATGCTTGGGTTGGGGGAATGATTGGACATGCACCTTTTTATCCATTAACTTGTAAAAGTGAAGATATTATTGCAGCTGATTTCAAGAATAAAATGCATAATTATTTACCGTTTGATATTATGACTTCTGGTGAACTTCCTGATTATTTTTTAAATTTTATTAAACAAAGACATATTCATATTGATTATAAGGAACGAGAACAGAAAGTTGTATTAGAATCTTCACAAAAATTAGATTATCTTGCTTTTTCATATTATCGTAGTGGTGTTCAGAGTTCCTTTGATCATATTGAAGATTTTATTGATTTAGAGGATGCGATTTTATTTGATCATAGAAATTTAAAAAATCCAAACTATACAGCAAATGAATGGGGTTGGCAAATTGATGCTGAAGGTTTAAGATATTCTTTAATTGATTTATATCATCGTTATCATAAACCATTATTTATTGTTGAAAATGGTATTGGAATTGATGAAAAGTTAGATAATGGCAAAGTCTATGACGATGAAAGAATTGAATATTATCAAAAACATATTACAAGTCTTAAATGTGCTGTTGAACATGACGGTGTTGATTTAATGGGATATCTTGCTTGGAGCCCAATTGATTTTTTAAGTAGTCATAAAGAAATGAGAAAAAGATATGGATTTGTTTATGTTAATAGAGGATTTGAAGATTTATTGGATTTAGCACGTTATAAAAAGAAATCATTCTACTGGTATAAAAAAGTCATTGCTACAAATGGTGAGAATCTTCAAAATGATATTGAATACTAAATCATTAAGAATTTTATTGGGTGTTGGCACGGATACAATATCTATGTGAAGTTGATAATGATAAGCATGAAGATGATCTGTCTTAATTTTAGGATAGTCGATGTTGAGATACTTTGATTGAATTGAATAGACATATACAATGATAGGTGTATACTTAAAGAGAGGTGATATTATGACAACAGAAGATTTAGCTCATATGTTTGATCATACTTTTTTAAAACCCTATGCGACAAAAGATGATTTTAAAAAATTATGTAATGAGGCGAAGTCGATGGGAGCAGCAATGGTTGCAATTAATAGTGAGCCAGTTCGTTTGTGTAAAGAATTATTGAAAGACAACTATATTAAAGTCAAGTAGTAAATTGTGAAAAAGTATGAAATATAA
>NZ_CFJNYH010000041.1:0-25801 GCF_984815275.1 Coprobacillus sp. | reverse complement strand
TTTGTTGAAATTCAATGGTTAAAATTTTTAATTAATAATATTGATAATGATATCTTAGCTAAATTTAATCAAGCTGATATGAGTCAAATTGAAGCGATTTCTAAGAATTTTAATTATGATTCATTTGCTAGTATTAAAGACATTGAGGCAACAACACGTCATGATGTCAAAGCTGTTGAATATTTTATTGGAAATGCATTAAAAGATATGGGATATGATTATTTAATCAGTTTTGTTCATATTGGATGTACTTCTGAAGATATTAACAATACATCTTATGCATGTATGTTAAAATATGGTTTAAAAGATGTTTGGTTACCTAAAGCTAAAGAATTTGCTAATATGATTAATCAATGGGCAGTTGAACATAAAGATGATGCAATGCTAGCTCATACACATGGACAACCAGCTACACCAACAACAATTGGTAAAGAATTTAAGGTTTATGCTTATCGTTTGATGTCAAGTATTGAGAATATTGAAAGCATTCAAATTAAAGCAAAGTTTAATGGAGCAACTGGAAATTATAGTGCTATTTTAACAGCTTTTCCTAATGTTGATTGGCAAACTATGGCTAAGAAATTTGTAGAAGAATATTTAGGATTAACTTTTAATCCTTTAACAACTCAAATTGAAAGTCATGATTATACTTGTCATATTCTTGATGGTATTCGTCATTTTAACAATGTATTGGTTGATTTTGATGTCGATATGTGGCTATACATTTCAATGGAATACTTTAAACAAATTCCTGTGAAAGGCGAAGTTGGAAGTAGTACTATGCCTCATAAAGTCAATCCAATTCGTTTTGAGAATAGTGAAGCAAATATTGATATGTCAAACAATATCTGTGTAGCTTTATCTAATAAACTTCCTAAATCACGTATGCAAAGAGATTTATCTGACTCTTCATCTCAAAGAAATTTAGGATTAGCGTTTGGATATTCATTACAAGCTATTCATGAAACAATGAATGGTTTAGCAAAATGTGTTGTCAACAAAGAAAAACTAGCTGCTGATTTAAATGAAAAATGGGAAGTTTTAGCTGAACCGATTCAAACCATGTTAAGAAAATATGGGAGATCAGATGCTTATGATACATTAAAAGCATTAACAAGAGGAAAGAGTATTTCTAAAGAAGATATTATTAAGTTTGCTGAAGGACTT
Organism: Coprobacillus sp.; assembly: GCF_984815275.1. NCBI lineage: Bacteria > Bacillati > Bacillota > Erysipelotrichia > Erysipelotrichales > Coprobacillaceae > Coprobacillus > Coprobacillus sp. The sequence goes on along the minus strand of NZ_CFJNYH010000041.1, from coordinate 24,634 downwards.
GATATTTTATCTGATGAAGATCGTGAAACTCTTATTCATATGACGCCTGCTTCTTATATTGGCTTAGCTGATGTATTAGTTGACTTAAAATTGAAATAAATGATTAAGCATTCCTACTTAGGAATGTTTTTTCTATATGTCTGAAATGATTGAATAAAATATGTATTAAATGTTGGTATTATATAAAATTTTCATGTTCATTAATAATAACATGAATGTGTGATATGATATGTTAAAGGAAGTGAATTGTACCAGTACCAAAAAGTCTTTTTGTTTATAAAAGATAAAAAAAGATTGACACTATGTAAACGCTTTGATAATATATAAGTGTAAAAAAGATTTGTAACTATTCAATTAGGCAAAGTATTCTTTTATAGAGTGCTTTGTCTTATTTTATTTTGGAGGTTGTTTATGTTTAATATATTTAAAAAAGAGAAGAAGATTGTTGCTCCAGTATCTGGCAAACTGATGAAATTGTCAGATGTCAAAGATGAAGTATTTGCATCTGGAATGATGGGAATAGGGGTTGCAATTGATCCAGTAGAAAATATTTTTGTTGCTCCTGCAGATGGGAAAATCACTTTAATTGCTGAAACAAAGCATGCTTTTGGTATGCAACTAGATAATGGATTAGAAATTCTTATTCATATAGGATTAGATACTGCATTAAGCCAAGGTGAAGGATTTCATGTTTTAGCAAATGTTGGTGATGTTGTCAAACAAGGAGTACCAATTATTGAAGCAGATTTTGAATTCTTTAAAAACAAAGGCAATACATTAGAAACACCAGTTATTATTTTGAATAGTGATGATTATAAAATAGAACTCATAACTGATGTGATAAAATGTCTTGCTGGTGAAACAACGATTATGAAGTACTAAATAAAAGTTGACAAGAAAAAAGGCATATTATATGATTAAATAAAGTATTAGGATTGTAACTGATAAGGCAGGCAACACCTATAGAATAAACAATATGATTTGTTTATTTATAGGTGTTCTTTTATTAGGAGGGCTTATGAAAATTTTGAAAATATACAACAATAATGTTGTAAGCTGCTGTAATTTAAAAGGTGAAGAGATGATTGTCACTGGTGCAGGAGTTGGTTATAAAAAGAAGATTGGTGATCAGATAGATAAAGCAAGAATTACACAACAATTTTATTTGGAAGATGATAAAAAGAAGAAAATAAATCAACTTTTAGCAAGAGTGCCTACTGAATATTTTAGTTTATCTGATCAAATTCTTAGACAAGCAAAGCAGAGATTTGGAAAGAAAATCAGTTTAGCTTTCTTTATTCAATTTACTGATCACTTAGCTGCAGCAATAGAAAGAGCGAAACAGAATATCTCACTTCCTAATCTCACTTTGATGGAGATTAAAACAATTTGGAAAGAAGAGTTTGAATTTAGTTTATGGATTATTGATTATATTGAACAACAATTAGATGTCAAACTCTCTATTGATGAAGCTGGTTATTTTGCAGTTTATTTTGTTACAGAAACTGAGGATGAAAAAGCAACAAAATCAATGGAATTGGTTCAGATGGTTATAGATATTGTTAAAATTATAGAGAATAGTTTTCATATAACATTAGATAAAAGTTCTCTTAATTATATGAGACTTATTACTCATCTTCGGTTTTTTATAGGAAGAATTAGAAATGGTGAAGTACATGATAGTTATACGAATGAAGGGATTTATTTATTATTAATTAAAAACAATCCCCAACTTGTACAATGTGAGAAAAAGATTGTGAGATATATTAAGAATGAACTTGATTATGATGTGGATCAAGCTGAAATTGTATATCTGATGATACATATGACCCAAATATTAGGTCAATAGGATTGTAACTGATAAAGCAGGCAAAACCTAGAATATAAGATACATACGTATTTTATATTTTGGGTTTTTTGTTTAGAGAGAGGAGAGAAAAAATGAGAAAATTAATTAATAACGCAGATGATTTTGGTTATTCTCATGCTATTAATTATGGAATTATTGATAGCTATTTAGATGGGATTTTAACGTCTACAACGTTAATGCCAGGAATGCCAGGATTTCAACATGCAGTCGCTTTAGCAAAACAAAATCCAGGTTTAGGAATTGGTATTCATTTGACACTAACATGTGGAAAGCCTGTTATGGAAGGCCATCAAACACTTGTTGATGAAAAAGGTTATTTTAAAAAGTTATCTTTTTACAATGATGAAACAACATCTGTTGATGAAGAGGAAGTGTATAAAGAATGGAAAACTCAAATTGAGAAGGTCTATGCCAATGGAATTGTTCCAACACATTTAGATTCACATCACCATATTCATACATTTAAAAATAATCCTGATATAGTCAAAAGACTATCTAAAGAATATGGATTACCAGTTCGTAATTCATTTGGAGACCCTTTTGTATTGAAACAAGATGATATCAAATGTAATGATGTTTTAATTGATCCATGGTCAACCAATAAAGAAGAGATTTTAAATTGTAAAGAACAGGGTATTGCTTTGGCTAAAGAAATGTGTTGTTTATTAGAACAGGTTGGAGATGCTAGGGTTATAGAGGTGATGTGGCATCCTGCTTATTTAGATTATAAAATTGTGACAGAATCAAGTTTTGCTTATCCAAGAATTATAGAATGTGAAGCAATAAAAAATAATGAATTGACAAAGTATGTAAAAGAACATTTTGAATTATGTACTTATCAAGATATAGAAAAGGAGAGAGGAAAATGATGAATAAAATTTTAAAACAGTTATCAAAGTTAGGTAAAGCAATGCTCATTCCAATTGCTGCAACACCTGCGGCAGGATTATTAGCACGTTTAAGTGCTCCAGATTTACTTAACTTACCTATTCTTGAAACAGCTTCATGGGTTGTTTTTGGAATGATGGATGTCTTATTTGCAATTGGTGCAGTTATTGCTTATGCGAAAACAAAGGATAAAACAACACCAATCTTAGGAGCAGTAATCTCATTATCAGTATTCAAAGCTGTTTTAACAGCCATGAATGAAACAATTAGTATGGGGGTCTTTGCCGGAATTGTTGTAGGAACTGTAACAGCAATTATTTATAACTATAGTCGAGAATGGAAAACACCACAAATGTTCTCATTCTTTACAGGTGATAAATTTGTTGTCACATTAGCACCAATCGCAATGATTCCACTGGGAATCGCATTTAGTTATATTTGGGTGCCTTGTCAGGCAGGACTCAATAGCTTTGGATTATGGATTGCAGGAGCAGGTGCTCTTGGAATATTTGTCTTTGGTTTAACAAATCGTTTATTGATTCCAGTCGGATTACATCATGTTGTTAACACTTATATTTACTATGAGTTAGGTACATTTGTCACTGCAAGTGGAGAAGTTGTTAAAGGTGAAATTCCAAGATTCCTAGCTGGTGATCCAACTGCAGGGTTATTCTTAGCAATGTTCTTTATCCCAATGATGTTTGGTTTACCAGGTGCTTGTGCAGCAATTTATAAAACTGCTAAAGAAAAAAATAAAGCAAAAACGAAATCATTAATGACTTCAGGAGCTTTGACAACTTTTGTAGCTGGTATTACAGAGCCTGTTGAATTCTCATTTATGTTTGTTGCACCTCGTTTGTATGCTTTTCATGCAGTGCTTACAGGGGCAGCAGGAGCAATTCTTTACTTATTAGATGTTCATTTAGGAATGTCAATTAATTTCTGTGTGATTGATTTTGTATTAAACTTTAATATGGGAACGAATGCTTGGATTATTATACCAGTCGGAATTGTTTTCTTCTTTATTTATTATTTTGGCTTCAAATTTATGATTGAAAAAGGTGATTTGAAGACACCAGGTAGAGAAGATGAACTTGAATTTCAGGAAGATGAAGTTTCAGCTGATGAAATGAATATAAAACTTGAACATACAAATTATCAGTATATGGCAAAAAAGATACTTCAAAATGTTGGTGGTAAAGAAAATGTGGAAGAAGTAGAGAACTGTGTAACCCGTTTACGTTTAGAGTTAAAAGATGGTTCTCTAGTCAATGAAGAGAATATTAAAAAAACAGGTGCTAAAGGTGTCATCAGATTTAGTGATACATCTGTTCAGATTATTATTGGTACTGAAGTTAATAAAGTTGCTAAAGAATTTAAAGCAATGTTAGATGAATAGGAGATAAAAGATGGGAAATAAATTTGTTATTATTGGAGCTGGTTCAACACATACTCCTGGAATTATTGGTTCACTTGTAGAAAAAGCAGATGAAATACAATTAACAGAACTTTGTTTACATGATATTGATTATGAAAGAGTTTATCATATGGGTGAGTTTAGTAAAATTTATATGTCAGAAAGAAGAAATGATATTAAGACAAGCTGGACTACCGATTTAAAAGAAGCTTTGAGTGAAGCAGATTATGTATTTATTCAAATTAGACCTGGGCGAAATGAACAAAGAGCTATTGATGAACATACTTGTTATAAACATGGACTTATTGGTCAAGAAACTTGTGGGTTAGGGGGATTCGCTTTTGCTTTAAGAACAATTCCTGCTATTTTAGAAATAGTGAAAACAGCTTTAGAAGTTTGTCCTCAAGCATGGTTATTAAACTACTCAAATCCAGAGGCAATGGTATCAGAGGCTGTTTATAGAACTTATCCACAAGCAAAGATGTTGTGTATTTGTGATATGCCTATTTCACAACAAGAACAAGTTGCTGAGTACTTTGGATATGATGAAAAAGATTTAACTTTTAAATATTTTGGACTTAACCATTTTGGTTGGTTTACAAATGTTTATAATAAAGAAGGTAAGGATTTACTACCACAATTAAGAGAAGATGTTGTGAGTGGTAAAATGACAGGTTTTAATGCAGTTCAGGATGAAGGAAAATTAGATGATTATTGGTTTAAAACATTTAATAATGTTATTAAAGGGTTTAAAGCATATCCTGACTTTCTACCACTATGTTATTTACAATACTATTATTTCCATGATGAAATGTTAGAACAATTTGATCATGAATTTACGAGAGCAGATTCAGTTTTAGCTGGTAGAGAAATAACAGTGTATCAAGAATGTCGTAGAGTTATTGAAAATAAGAGTGCTAAAGATTCTTATTTAGTCGCAGGAGTTCATGGAAATTATATTGTGAATTTAGCAAGTTCTATTATTAACGACAAGAAAGAAAGGTTTATCGTAAATGTTATGAACAATGGTGCGATTGGAAACTTTAATCATGATGCGGTTGTAGAAGTTCCGTGTTATGTTGGTGCAGCAGGAATTGAACCAGTTGCAGTGGGTTATATTCCTCAATTTCATAAATCATTAATGGAAGCACAAAAAGGTTATGAAAAACTTGCTGTTGAAGCATGTTTAGAAGGATCGCAGGAAAAAGCATTACAAGCCATCTTATTAAACAAAACGGTTCCTTCTTATCGTAAAGGTAAAGAAATATTAGATGAGTTTTTAGAATTGAATAAAGACTATTGGAATCCGAAGTTCTATAATAAATAATATATGATATGTTTGTATATATGACCTCCCAATATGAATAATACAGACATAATCTCATCAATGAGTAATAAGATAGAAAAGACCAAACATGTTATAAAGTGTTTGGTCTTTAGACTATTACCTAAGAAATTTTACATACGTATTTTTCTTTGGATAGAATATGTCTTTTGATTGTTTCAGGTAAGAAATTGTGATTTAATTAAATTAAGGTAGGTGGAATATATGGAAAAATATATCCTTGCAATTGACCAAGGAACAACGAGTACCAGAACAATTTTATATAACCATAACTCTGAAGTTGTGATGTCTTCCCAAAGAGAATTTCAACAGTTTTTTCCTCATCCAGGCTGGGTAGAACATGATGCCAATGAAATCTGGTTATCAACATTAGCGGTGATGACAGAGACGATTCAAATGTCAGGAATTAAACCTGAGCAGGTTGCAGGAATAGGGATTACAAATCAAAGAGAAACAACCGTTGTTTGGGATCGCAATACAGGCATTCCTGTTTATCATGCGATTGTTTGGCAATCTCGTCAAAGTGATGAAATTTGTCAACGCTTAAAAGATGCTGGACGAGAAGACATTATCCGTAAAAAGACAGGATTGCTTTTAGATCCTTACTTTTCTGCTACAAAGCTTGTATGGATATTCGAAAATGTACCAGGAGTGAAAGACAAAGCACTCAATGGTGAATTGATGTTTGGAACGATTGATTCATGGCTTGTCTATAAACTCAGTGGTGGAAAACGTCATATTACTGATGTTACGAATGCTTCAAGGACATTGCTCTATAATATTTATGAACAATGCTGGGATCAAGAACTGTTAGAGTTGTTTGGTATTCCAGATAGTATGTTGCCAGAGGTTGTGTCTTCAAGTGAAGTTTATTGTTGTACAGCTCCTTATCATTTTTATAATCATGAAGTTCCTATTGCTGCAATGATAGGTGATCAGCAAGCTGCCTTATTTGGTCAGAATTGTTTTGAAAAAGGGAAAATGAAAAACACATATGGAACAGGTGGGTTCTTGTTGATGAATACAGGAGAGCATGCTGTTCAATCAAATCATGGCTTATTAACAACAATCGCTTGGAAGTTAAATGGCGAAACAAAATATGCGCTTGAAGGAAGTATTTTTGTCTCAGGAAGTTTAATTCAGTGGTTACGTGACGGCCTTCACATTATACACAAAGCAAGTGAAACAGAAGCAATGGCTTTTTCAGTTAAAGATAGTGATGGTGTTGTGATTGTTCCTGCTTTTACTGGGTTAGGAGCTCCCTACTGGGATGATCAGGCCCGTGGTTCTATTGTTGGAATTACACGTGGGACAACCAAAGAACATTTAGCAAGAGCAGCCCTAGAAGCAATGTGCTATCAAAGTAAAGATTTGGTATTAGCTATGCAACAGGATACAAATATAAAAATTAAGGAACTTTTTGTAGATGGTGGTGCAACTGAGAATAAATTCCTTTTACAATGCCAAAGTGATATTTTACAAATTCCAGTAACACGTTTAAAAGTGAATGAGACAACAGCTTTAGGAGCAGCTCATCTAGCAGGGCTTGCTGTTGGCTATTGGACAATGAATGATTTTCAAGCAGATGTCCTAGCAACCTATCAACCAAAAATAGATAAACAATTATCTCATCATATGTATCAGCGTTGGCAAAAAGCAGTAAAAAGCTGTCAAGCTTTTGAGGAGGATTAAAGTGAAAGATATTGTGATTATTGGATGTGGAATTACAGGAAGTTTAATCGCTCATGAATTGTCAAAGTATCAATTGGATGTTGCTGTTTTAGAAAAGAATAATGATGTTGCTTTGGAGTCTACTGGGGCAAATAGTGCTATTATTCATTCAGGTCATGATCCGAAACCTGGAACTTTAAAGGCAAGATTTAATTTAGAAGGAAATCGTATGTTTCCAGATTTATGTAATGAATTACAAGTTGACTATCAACAAATTGGTGCCTTTGTTGTTTCAACAAGTGATGAGGAATCACAAACTTTAGACCGACTTGAAAAGCAAGCGATAGAAAGGAAAATTCCTTATACAAGATTGAATCGACAACAGATTATATCAGAAGAACCACATATTGGAGATACTGTTATAGAAGCTTTATCACTTCCAACAACAGGAATTATTACACCTTGGAAAGTCACGATTGCAGCTATAGAAGAAGCAATGGAAAATGGCGTTGAACTTTTCTTAAATCATGAAGTCAAAGGAATTAAAGAAATTAATGAGGGATATCGGATTTTTACAAATAAAGGTTCTATTGATGCAAAAATGGTGATGAATGCTGCTGGTGTCTATGCAGATACGATTGCAAGTTATCTCGAAAATACACATTATCACATCACACCTCGAAGAGGTGAATATTATATTCTTGGAAAATTAACTGAACCAATTGTGAATCATATTATTTATCCAACTCCCTCTTCAAAAGGAAAAGGTGTTTTGGTTGTTCCTACAATTCATGGGAATGTCTTACTGGGTCCTAACAGCGAACCTATATCTGATAAAGATGATGTTTCAACAACTCATGCTTTAGATGAAGTGAAAAAGAATGTTGTAAAAACAGTGAAAGATATTCCCTTTCAAAAAATCATTAGAACATTTTCAGGTCTTCGACCAACAGGAAATACAGGGGATTTTGTGATTGAAGAAGATTCTCATTATAAAAATTTTATTCATGTTTCTTGTATAGAATCACCAGGCTTAACAGCATCGCCTGCAATTGCTAAATATGTGAAAGACACATTTGTAGCAAAAAGATTTCAAATGATAAAGAAAGACCATTATCAAAAACGTCGACCTGATATTGTTTTAGAACATCTTTCGCCAACTGAAAAAAATCAGTTGATACAAAAAGATTCACGTTTTGGAAAAATAATTTGTCGTTGTGAAAAGATTAGTGAAGGTGAAATTGTTGATGTCATTCATCGCTATGCTGGTGCCACAACAATTGATGGTGTGAAGAAGCGTTGTCGACCAGGAATGGGAGGTTGCCAGGGAGGATTTTGTTCACCAGAAGTCCTGACCATACTTGCCAGAGAACTTCATAAAGATAAACAAAGTATTGAATATAAAGGGCAACATACAGAAATTTTACCCGCTAAGGCAAAGGAGGCACTTTAATGGAAACACATGATATAGTGATTATTGGTGGCGGAAGTGCTGGACTGGCAGCAGCTTATGAAGCGAGTCAAAATGGGTGCCATGATGTTTTAATTATTGAACAAGGTGTTGAATGTGGGGGAATTTTACAACAATGTATCCACAATGGTTTTGGGCTTCATACTTTTAAAGAAGAATTGAGTGGACCAGGTTACGCCCAGCGTTTTATTGATCGTGTGGAGGATAATCCGGATATTGAAATTTGGTTAGAGAGTACTGTCATTGAGATGCGAGATGATCGAACACTAACTGTTGTTTCTCCAAAAAAAGGATATATTGAGATTCAAGCAAAAGCCATTATTTTAGCTATGGGTTGTCGTGAAAGAACACGTGGTGCTATTGATATTAAAGGAACACGTCCAAATGGAATTTATAATGCTGGACAAGCCCAAAAATTTTTGAATCTTGATGGCTATTTAGTTGGGAAAAAAGTCTTTATTTTAGGAAGTGGAGATATTGGTTTAATTATGGCAAGGAGAATGACACTTGAGGGTGCAAAGGTTTTAGGAGTTGCTGAGGTAATGCCTTATTCTAATGGGTTGGCACGAAATATCAAACAATGTCTTGAAGACTTTGATATTCCTCTTTATTTAAGTCATACAATAACAAAAATAGTTGGAAAAGATAACCTTGAAAAGGTGATTATTTCAGCTGTCGATGAAAAGCGTCAAATTATACCTGATACTGAAAAAGAGTTTGAGGTTGATACTTTATTATTATCAGTTGGTCTGATACCAGAAAATAAATTAAGTGAGGATGCTGGTATCAAAATTCATCCCCAAACAAAAGGGGCTATTGTTGATGAATGTTATATGACATCCATTCCTGGTATTTTTGCATGTGGTAATGTTTTACATGTTCACGATCTTGTTGACTTTGTGACATCTGAAGCCAATAAAGCAGGTTATTATGCAGTTCAATATATCTCAGGAAAAACTACGACTGGAAATGTTTTCAATCAAATTGCTAAAGATGGAATTTCTTATGTTTTACCTCAAATCATCCATGAACATGCTCAAGGAGATATAGAATGCTCATTAAGGGTACAGGCACCACATAAGAATTGTCAAATTATTATAAAAAGTGGTGAATTTCAAAAGATTGTGAAAAAACGCAGTGTTGCACCAGCAGAAATGGAAAAAGTCGTTTTAAAAGCTAGTGATTTGTCACAAATTCAAGGAGATATAGAATGGGAAGTGAAAGTATGTTAAAAGAGATGGTTTGTATCACTTGTCCAATTGGCTGTCATCTAACAATCAGGCAAGATGGTGAAGAAATTGAAGTGAGTGGAAATACTTGTCCAAGAGGTAAGCAGTATGCAATTGCTGAAATGACTCATCCAACACGTATGTTAACAACAACGGTTGTGATTAAAAATGCTATTTATCATCAAATACCAGTTATATCTTCTGCTCCAATACCATTTGATAAGATAGAAGAAACAATGAAATTACTTAAAGAAGTTGTTGTGACTGCTCCTGTTCATGAAAAAGATATTATTGTCAAAGATATTTTTGGATTAGGTATTGATATGATTGCCAGTCGCAGTATGAAGAGAGTTGATTAAAGAACTCATTTTGTTTATGAGGACATACATTAAGATTAAATTTGAAAGACGATTAGTGTTAACGAGGAATATGTTTTGTAGATATTATGAATGAAAAATATATCAATAAAGATATAATTCTAAGAAAGAATAGAGGTAGTATATGAAAAAATTATTAGTACGTGGTGATGATTTAGGATATAGTGAAGGTGTGACTTTGGGAATGCTATCAGCTTATGAAAAAGGTATTGTCAATAGTATGGCCATTATGATCAATATGCCTTATGCTAAAGAAGCTATCCTACTTGCAAAGAAACATAAAGGATTATGCTTAGGTTTGCATGTAAATGTAACCAATGGAAAAGCATTAGCACCAATTGATCAAATTCCAACATTAGTTGATGAAAATGGTGTTTTTATCTCTAGTCGTTTCAGAAGAGAACAGCTTATTAAAGGTGAAGTATTATTTAATGAAGATGAAGCATATTTAGAAGCAAAGTATCAAATAGAAAGATATATTGACTGGGTAGGACAGTTACCTGAGTATATTGACTTACATGTTTTAGAAGTTCCAGAACTCATTAATGCAGTTTTAAGAGTTTATCAAGAATATCAGGTTCCAGTATGCATATATGATAAATGTTTTGATAAGTCTATTCATGAGCAAGCAATGAAACAATATGAATATTATCAACAACATAATAACCATTTTGAAGATATGTTTATAAAGGGAGATTATCAAATAAAAGATGGATTGAATTTACTTGTGACACATCCAGGATTTATTGATTATGATTTATCAGTGACTTCATCAATGATAGATGAACGTTTAAAAGATTATACCTTGGTAACAAGTACAAAATTAAAAGAATGGTTAGATCAAGAAGGGGTAGAAGTGATTTCATTTAGAGATTTGGTCAAATAATTTAAACAGGTTTATGTGTTTAATCAATTTTATCACAAAGTGCAGAAATTCTTGGAGTCAAATGAATAGATATCATGAATATCTGTTTGTTTGACTTCTTTTTTTTAAAAAGATGCAAAAAAGTATGTTACATATGACAGGGAGCAAGAAGTTGGTCGTAGACTTCTTGCATCTTTTACAAGATAGGCAAAATATGTAATATAAGATGTTTACAAGGATAATTCACTATATATTTTAAGACAATAAACTATATAGACAAATGTATTCTTTATTTATAAGAGACTTTTTTCCCGTTAAAAAACAAAAAGAGACTTAATTATGATAAGATGAATATAACGATGGAGGGATATTATGTTATATGATCATATATTAGAGTTTCGTGGAGAGTGGCGTTCTTATCAAAAAAGAGTATTAGACCATTTTTTAGAATATAAACGTGATGGAAAAGTGCATATTGTTGCAGCTCCTGGTTCTGGAAAAACAACACTGGGCATTGAATTGATTCGTTTATTAGATCAACCAGCTATTATTCTTGTTCCAACAATAACAATACGAGAACAATGGGTAGAGAGAATTGAAGAAGCCTTTTTATGTCAAGGTATTGTAGCAAGCAACTACATATCACAGGATATTAAAGATTTAAAACTTATTACAGTGACAACATATCAAGCGATCCATAGTGCCATGTCAGGATATCAGGGAGAACTTGTTGAAGAAGATGATGAGGGAATAAAGAGAAAAGAAGAAGTTGATTATCACGATTATCATCTCTTACAGGCAATTCAAGATGCTAAAATACAAACAATATGTTTAGATGAGTGTCATCATTTACGTAATGAATGGTGGAAATCATTAGAAACATTTAAAAAGGAATTAAAGTGGGATTATACGATTGCTTTAACTGCGACTCCACCATATGATTCTTCGCTATCTATGTGGACTCGTTACATTGATATGTGTGGTGAAATTGATGAAGAAATAACTGTCCCTGAATTGGTAAAGGAGGGGAGTCTATGTCCTCATCAAGATTATGTTTATTTTAATTATCCAACAAAAGAAGAACAACAGGAGATTAAAGTATTCAAAGAAAATGGAGAAGTTCTTCTTCAAAGAATCATGAACGATTTACAGTTTCAATCTGTTATTCAGTCACATCAATGTTTACATGGACATATTGATTTAGATCATTTATTAGAAAAGCCAGAATATTTATCAGCACTACTTATTTATTTAGAAGAAAAGAAGTTAAGTTATCCAACCCAATTTAAACAGATTTTAGGTTATAAACAGTTAGAAAAGATGTCAGTGAAATGGTTACAGATTTTATTACAAGGGTTATTATATGATGATACATTTTCATATCATATAGATGAAGATTATCAAAAGGAACTTATCAAAGAATTAAAGTCTCTAGGTTTTATTGAAAGAAATCAAGTGACTATTGTTGTGAATCAGGCAATTGAAAAAATGTTAGTGAAATCAGTTGGTAAATGTGACAGTATAAAAGATATTGTTTTTCATGAATACAAATGTATGAAAGATGATTTAAGATTATTAATCTTAACAGATTATATACGCAGTGAATATGAAAAAGCAGTTGGTGATGATTCAAGGGATGTTCATAATTTAGGGGTTTTACCATTTTTTGAATTATTAAGAAGAGAAAATGAAAATCAGCAGGAGAATATCCAATTGGGAGTTCTCTGTGGTACGATGGTGATTATTCCTAGTCATGCAAAAGAAAAATTAAAAATGCTTGTTGAAGAACCTGAAAGAATTTCTTTTGAATCTCTTGGATGTATAAGTCAAAATGAATATGTAAAAGTCAATATGAGTGGAAATAATCATTCTATAGTAGGGGCAGTGAGTTCGTTGTTTGAAATGGGTTATATACAGGTCTTAATTGGAACAAAATCACTGCTTGGAGAGGGATGGGATTCCCCTTGTGTCAATACTCTTATACTTGCTAGTTTTGTTGGCTCTTTTATGTTAAGTAATCAGATGCGTGGAAGAGCAATACGTACTTTCACAAATAATCCACAGAAAACAAGTCATATATGGCATTTGGTTTGTGTTGACCCTCAGAAGGCGAAAACTTTAGAAGGTTTAGAAGCAAGTGAAGACTATCAGACATTATGTCGTCGTATGGAACATTTCTTAGGATTACATTATACTGATAATATTATTGAAAATGGAACAGAACGTTTAACTGCCATCAAATTACCTTTGAACCAGCATAATATTCAATTGACAAATAAACAAATGTTACAATTATCATCAAATAGGGATCATTTAAAAAAACGTTGGAATCAATCTTTGGCTGTATATGATAAAATGGAAGTGGTTGAAGATGTAGAGGTTAAAGAAAAAATGATCACAGCAGTTATTTTAACAGATGCGATTAGACATTTTATCATGACATTGATCTGTGGTGTTTTAGGAATGATACTGGGAATAAGTTTGTTACCTATTTTAGGAACAATGGCTATCATTTTGGGACTTTATCTTTTTATCGTACTTTATTGTTTATTTATATTTGCTAAAAAGATTGTGCTATATAAAAATCCTTTATCACGTTTACAAATATTTGGACAAGGTATTCTCCAGGCTATGCAGGCAACGGGACAGTTAGAATCACTTCATTGCATTGTTAAGACTGAATTAATGGGGATTTATCATGTTGTTTACTTAGCTGGTGGGACTGGTCATGATAAGACATTATTTGCTAAATGTGTATATGAATTTTTTGGAGAAATTGATAATCAGAGATATATTTTATATAAATCAAGAAAGAAACGTAAAATGGAAGGTTATTTTGTTATTCCAGAAATTTTTGCGAAACGTAAAGAAGATGCCCAGATATTTGCTCAATATATGAAACCCTTTATTGGAAGATATGATGTTATTTATACACGAAATACTCAAGGGAGACAAATCTTGTTACAAGGAAGAATACATGCTTTAGCAAACCGACAAGAGCGCTGTTTAACAAAAAAGAAGGTGAAAGGGGCTTTAGAATAAGTTCCTTTTCTCAATCAGTGGGTTAATAATTTCAAGTCTTGAAAATCATCTGATATTTGTTTTCATGCGTTGATATTTAGATTATAATACTAATATTATAAAAAGGAGTAGATAAGATGATTAAACTTATAGCGGTAGATATGGATGGAACTTTTTTGGATTCTCAAATGAATTATCAAAGAAGTATCTTTAGAAAAATTTATCAATATTTGAAAAGAAATGAAATACACTTTGTTGTTGCAAGTGGAAATCAATATTATCAATTAAAATCTTTTTTTGATGATTTCCAAGATGAACTCACTTATATTAGTGAAAATGGTGCATTGATTATTGAAAATAAACAAGACATTTTTCATAATGAAATTCCTTATGAAAATCTAGATATTATTATTCAAAGATTACAAAGAAATAAACATATTCGTATATGTTTATGTGGAATGAAATCTGCTTATCTTTTAAATGGGGATCAAGAATTTTATGATTGTTATTCAAAATATTATTATCGTTTAGAAATCATTGAATCATTAAAAGAAATCAATGATACAATCTTAAAAATTGCTTTAATGGTACCTGAAAATGAAACAGAAGATATCTTAAAAGACCTTATTCAAGATTTAGGCCATGTTATTCAGCCTGTATCAAGCGGGCATGGAAGCATTGATTTAATTGTTCCTGGTTTTCATAAAGGATCAGCAATTGAATTTCTCTGTCAACGATATCATATCTCATTAGACGAGTGTGTAGCATTTGGTGATGGTGGTAATGACAAGGAAATGATTGAAAAAGTGAAATATGGATTTGCAATGGATAATGGAAGTCAAGCGATTAAGGAAGTTGCTTATCGCGTTGTTCCATCAAATAATCAACATGGCGTTATTCAAACATTGTTAGAACTCTTTGATATTCCTGAAGTGACTGAAAGAGAAAAAGCATTACTTGGAATGTGGTATGACGCTAATCATGATCCAAAAGTTGTTAAGGATAGATTGAATACGCATCATCTTTGTTATCGATATAATCAAACAGATCCTTTAGAATTAAAACAGCGTCAGAGCATTCTTGAGGACATTTTTCAAGCCAAAGTTGAGAATCTAGAAATTGTTCCACCTTTTTTATGTGATTGTGGACCATATATTCAACTTGGTAAAAATATTTTTGTTAATTCCAATGCTTATTTTATGGATGGTGCAAAGATTACGATTGGAGATAATGTTTTTATTGGTCCATCAGTTGGTTTATACACAGCTATTCATCCTTTAAATTATAAAAAAAGAAATGCTGGTTATGAAAAAGCAAAACCAATTACAATTGGAGATAATGTTTGGTTAGGGGCGAATGTTGTGGTGTTACCTGGTGTGACAATTGGAAGTGGCTCAGTTATTGGGGCTGGAAGTGTTGTAAATAAAGATATTCCTAAAAATGTTGTAGCATTTGGGAACCCTTGTCGTGTCGTTAAAGAAATTGAGTAAATTGATTAAATATTTATTTTTATGTGATTATAAAGATGAATTATATATAAGATATGGATTGTTGAGAAGTGACATCATACGTGATGTTACTTTTTTTTACTCGTTTGTATAGTGGTTATTATATATATTCTTTTTTTGCATGATTGATGATGAAGTGAATTGAGATATCAATTTCGACAAAAAGTGATAAAATAAAATGTGTAGAAAGGAGGATATTTATGAATAAAAAAGCTATTCAGTTAATTGAAAAAATGATTGAAGAAGATGATTATCAAACAGTATCCTTCTTTGCTTTGGGCCTAAATGTTTCTACAAGAACCATTTTTAATTATTTAGAGTTCATAGAAGAAGAACTCAAAGATAGTGATTTATATGTTCATAAAGTACAGGGAAGAGGAATTCGATTGATTGGTTCACAAAAAGATAAGATAGACTTATTACATTCACTTAATGGTGTAGAGGTTTTAAGTACATTAGAAAGGCAACTTATTATTATTCAAAAACTCATTCTCGAAGAACAAACATTGACTTATCAAAAACTATCTGATTATTTTATGGTGAGTACATCTTCTATTACAAAGGATTTAGAAAAAATCCAACATTTCTTTAAGAAATATTCTATTCAGCTTGTTTCTGATAAAAAAGGAACATACGTTATTGGTGATGAATATCACAAACAACTTTGTCAAGTCACGTATTTAGAAGAACGACTTTCATTAAAGAAGAAAAGAAGTGAAGACACATTACAAAAAGAAGATTTATCTCTCTTAAAATTATTTATAGAAGGCGAGATTGTTGATGGTGTTTATCAGATATTTCATGAATTTATTGGTGAGTATCAGCTTCATGTTTCTCATAAGTATTCAAGGCGTATGTTCATAACATTAATTGTTTTTATATCAAGACTGAAGTATGGCAAACACCCATATATTGAAAAAGATTTTTTATTTGAAGAAATGAAATATTTAGATTCTTATATATTAGCAGAAGAACTTTTAAAACGTATTTGTAGTCAGTTTCAAATCGTTTATGAAAGTCAAGATGTTGATTATATAAATAAACAATTGATGGCTTTAAAAATAAAGATAAAAGAAGTTCCAGTCAATCCAATATATTTAAGTTCCATTCAAGAACTTATCAATCAATTGAGTGAAATCTTAAAAGTGAATCTTAATCAAGACCAGAAGCTGCTCAAAAGTCTCTTGTTTCATTTTACACCTATGATCTATAGATTGCGTATGAATGCCAATATTAAGAATCCTTTACTACATGAAATCCAGACACAGTATTCTATATTGTTTTCAATTATCGCACATAGTGTCTATAAAATTGAATCTCAATATCAGGTCATTTTAACGGAAGATGAAATTGCTTTTTTGACAGTTTATTTCCAAGTTGCTTTAGAAAGAAATAAAGGTGGTAAAAAAATATTAATAGTGTGTTTAAGTGGGATTGGAACATCAGAATTAATCTTTCATAAAATTCAAAAAGCGATTCCTGCTCAAGATACTCTTGAAATTACAACATACCATGCCTTAAAGAAGCGTGATTTAAGGAAAATAGATTTGATTATTTCAACAATTGATTTAGATATTGAAGATATTCCTATCATTAAAGTGAGTGCATTGATATCCAATTCAGATTTAAAAAAGATCACAGAGAAATATGCAAATTTCTTTTATAAAGATGACTATGAAAGAGAAATTGAGCACTTTCAATATTTAAAACAATATATTGAAGAGAAAATGATTTTTTGGGATATGGAATTCAAGAATAAAGATGAGTGTTTAAAGTTTGTGATGGAAAAGTTATATTCAGCTGGATATGTGAAAGAGGGATTTGAAAAATCTATTTTAGAACGTGAAAAAATAGGGACGACTGCATTGGATTCAGGAGTTGCCATTCCTCATGCATCGATTGAATATACACGAGAAACAAAAATAGTTATTGTTAATTTAAAACATAAGATATTATGGAATGATAAAAAGATTGATGTTGTGGCTTTAATCAATATCAATCAAAAAGATAAAGCAAATGTAAGAAATCTTTTAGGAGAACTTTATCAATTCATTCGAGAAAGAAAAGATGTTGAAAAATATTTTAAAATGAACACAAAAGATGAATTTATAAAAAGTATTAATCAATAAGGAGGAGGATTAGAAAATGAAAATTGTTGCTGTGACATCATGCCCATCTGGAGTAGCACATACTTACTTGGCTGCTGAAAGTTTGGAAGTTGCTGCTAAAGAAAAGGGGATAGAGATTGCTGTTGAAACACAAGGGTCTATTGGGATTGAAAATGAATTAGATAAGAATGCTATTTTAGAAGCAGATGCTGTGATTTTAACAAATAATATTGGTATTAAAAATGAAGAAAGATTTAAAGGAAAGCCTGTGGTTCGAGTCAGTGCAGGTGATTGTATTAACAAAGCAGGTGCAATTATGGCTAAGTTAAAAGAAAAGTTTGGGTAGGATTGATCAATGAAAGTGAAACTCTCGCCATCATTGATGTGCATAGACCTGTTAAATATAGAAAATGAGATTAAGATTTTAAATATGAAAGCTAATGAATACCATGTTGATATTATTGACTGGCATTATTGTAAAAATATGTCTTTGGCACCATGCTTTATGGAGCAGATTTCAAAGATAACAGATATTCCTATGGATGCTCATTTATATGTAGATAATATTGATATGGATTTGATTGAACTGTGTTGTCAAAGTGGAGCAAAAATATTAACTATGCCTCCAGAAATTATTGAAAAGCAGGTTTATCGTATGAAGCGCTATTTAGATTCTCAGAATGTCCAATTTGGTGTTTTTATCAATCCAGCAGTTTCTTTAGAAATCATTAAACCATATGCACATATTATTGATCGTTTATTGATAATGAGCGTAGATCCAGGATTTGCTGGTCAGCCATTTGTAGAAGCAACATTAAAAAAAATAGCTGAAGCTAAGCAATATAGAGAAGAAAATCATTATCATTATAGTATTGCAGTTGATGGCTGCTGTAATGAAAATTATTATAAACAATTGTATGAAGCGGGTGTAGATGTTTTTATTGTGGGAACAAGTGGTTTGTTTGGCAAAAATACTGATACCAAAAAAGCTTTAGATATTGCAGTGTCAAATATAGAACTAGCAACACGTTAGTGTGAGAAATGGGGAATAATTATGTCTTGTATCATGAATGAAGAACTTGTTAATTTACATATGAAAGCAAAAACAAAGGAAGAGGCTATTAAGGAACTGGCTAGAAATGTTGAATCAGCTAAGCGAATAGAGAATTATGAGGAGTATGTAGTGAGTGTATTTGAAAGAGAAAATATGACATCTACTGGAATTGGGTTTAAAATTGCGATTCCACATGGAAAAAGCTCAACAGTTAAATCTTCAACAGTCGCCTTTGGAAGATTAGAAGAAGATATTGCTTGGGAAAGTTTAGATGGTGATGACGTCCGCTTTGTATTCTTATTGGCAATTCCAGAGTCTTGTCAAGGTGATGAACATTTGCGAATCATTGCCCAATTATCAAGAAAATTAATTCATGAAGAATTTCGTCAGAAGTTAGCAACTGCAAAAGATCCTAAAGATGTTGTGACTTTATTAGAAGATCAAATATAAGGAGAATTATCATGGAAGAAATAATGAAAATATTAAGGGAAACAAAAAAACATGTCATGACTGGAATTTCATATATGATTCCATTTGTGGTTACAGGTGGTGTCGTTTTGGCGGTTTGTGTTTTGATTGGAGGAGAACATGCTGTTCCAACAGAAGGTGCATTGGGAAAGATTGCTACTATTGGATCAGCAGGATTAGGTTTAATGGTTCCTATTCTGTCAGGTTTTATTGCCTATTCTATTTGTGATCGTGCTGGGTTAGCGCCAGGAATTATTGGAGGTTTTATTGCGAATAATATTGGGGCTGGGTTTATTGGTGGAATCATTTCAGGTCTTTTGGCAGGGATTGTTGTCAGTTATTTAAAAAAGATTAAGGTGCCTAGTTCATTAAGATCAGTCATGCCAATCTTTGTCATACCATTGGTAGGAGGGTTAATTGTCTCATCAATAATGTTGTTTATTGTTGGTGAACCAATTGCAGCTTTAATGACATTCTTAACAGATCTCTTAGAAGGCATGAGTACTGGAAATGCCATCTTCTTAGCACTTATTCTTGGAATGATGAATTGTACTGATATGGGTGGTCCAATTGGAAAGGTTTCTTATGGATTTGGAACAGCCATGTTATCTAATATCAATCCAGCAACTGGTTTGCCTAATGAATCATCATTGTTAATTATGGCAGCTGTAGGAGTTTCTTGTGCAATTCCACCTCTTGCCTGTGGATTGTCTACTTTACTCTTTAAGAATAAATTTAATACAGAAGAAAAAGAAGCTGGGAAGGCAGCTTTAATTATGGGCTGTGTTTCTATTTCAGAAGGTGCAATTCCTTTTGCTGCAACCGATCCACTCCGTGTCATACCTTCTTGTATGGTAGGTGGCGGATTAGGAGCAGTGATTGCAATGATGTTTGGTGCGGGTAATCCAGCTCCTTGGGGAGGATTTATTGTTGCTCCGATTGTAACCAATCCATTGGTTTATGTTTTGGCTATTTGTATAGGGGCAATTGTTGGTGCGATCCTGATGGGTATTCTCAAGAAGGAAACGAAAGAACAAGTTCAA
Organism: Coprobacillus sp.; assembly: GCF_984815275.1. Taxonomy (NCBI): domain Bacteria; kingdom Bacillati; phylum Bacillota; class Erysipelotrichia; order Erysipelotrichales; family Coprobacillaceae; genus Coprobacillus; species Coprobacillus sp. The sequence continues at coordinate 4,299 of NZ_CFJNYH010000041.1, read as the reverse complement.
AGAGAAGATAATGACATTGAGTTAGATATTGAAATTCTTTAAACCGTATATAGGATAATAAAAAGTGAATGGGAGTCAAACTCTCATTTCTTTTATGTTATTATTAATCTTTATTGTTTTATATTGAAATAAGTCTTGAAATCTCTTTAAAAAGAATTATAATAAAGATAAATCAATAATAAATAATAATAAACGATAAGAAAGGAGAATATATGTTTGCTCAAGAAAGACAAGAAAGTATTGTAAGCCAAGTGAATATAGAAGGCAGTGTGAGAGTCAAGGATTTAAGTGTCAAGTTTGCAGTGACAGAAGACTGTATTCGAAAAGATTTAGCTATATTAGAGAAAAGAGGTTTATTAAAAAAAGCGTATGGAGGAGCAGTTAGTGTTCGCCAAAATCCTCATATGTATAATAGTGAAGAACGTAAAAATACACCTAATCATGAAAGAGTTCTGATTGCTCAAAAAGCCATGACACTTATTCATGAGCGGGATACCATTTTTTTAGATGTTTCACTTGCAAGTGTTGAAATTGCAAAATTATTAAGTGAATCTTCATTACAGATGACAGTCATGACAAATATGATAGATGTCTTAAATATTCTCAGTCATAGTTCTCATATTTCCATTGTTTTCATTGGTGGTCAGTTAAATCAGGAATGCGATGGGTTTTGGGGTTCTCTTTCTGTTCAAATGATTCAATTATTTAAAATCGATAAAGCTTTTTTAGGTGTTGTTGGTGTGAATACATTAACAGGACAATTATCAACTTATCATGTGGATGATGGTTTTATGAAAAAAACACTTATTCAACAAAGTCAAATGAGTTATTTATTATGTGAAGAAAGAAAGTTTAAAGAAGATGGCAGCTTTGTGTTTGCCTCTTTGAATGATGTGAGTGGTCTCTTGACTTCTAAAGAACTTCATACAAACATCAAAGAAGATTTAGAAGATTATGGTTTAGTTATCATATAGGAGGAAGTTATGGAAGGGTTATATCAAACAAATCGTGTGAAAACTTTAAAAGAAAAGATGGTGAATGAGCCACGCTATGTTTCTATTGAACAAGCAAGAATTATTACACGTGTTTATCAGCAAAATGAAGATTTGTCGATTCCTATGAAAAGAGCTCTCTCTTTAAAAGCGGCGTTAGAAGAATTAGAAATAGGTGTAGAAAAAGAAGAACTGATTGTTGGGAATAGAACAAAAGGTGTTCGTTATGGTGTTGTTTTTCCTGAAAGTGGCTGTTCATGGGTTTATAACGAAATCGAAAATTTACCTTATCGTCCACAAGATCAGTTTCTTGTAAAAGAAGCAGATATTCAAGAATTTAAAGAAGTGATTTATCCATATTGGAAAGGTCATTCTATGGAAGATGTTATTCGTCATCAGTATGGTCAAGAGATTGATGCTATGGCTAAGGTTGTGAAAATTAATCAAAAAGATCATGCGCAAGGACATATTTGTCCAGATTCCAAGCTCTGGTTAGAATTAGGACCACAAGGCTTAATCAAAAAGGCCCAAGAGAAATTAAAGACATGCTCCAAAGAGCACAAGGAATTCTATGAATGTACAATTTTAGTTTTACAGGGAGCATGTACATTTATGCGAAGGTATCATGATTATATAAAAGAGATGCTTCCTCATGTTGAATCACAATATCAAGCAACACTACAAACAGTTGCAGATAATTGTTTGCATTTATCAAAGCGTGCACCTGAATCATTTCATGAAGCTTTACAGTCTTTATGGTTTCTCTTTGTCATTCTACACATGGAATCAAATGCTTCATCATTTTCACCAGGGAGAATAGATCAATACCTCTATCCATTTTATCAAAAGGATAAAAATGCTGGAATTATTGATGATCAATATGCATTAGAATTATTAGAATGTTTATGGTTAAAGTTTAATGAAATTGTCTATTTAAGAAATCAACATAGTGCGAAATACTTTGCTGGATTTCCTATTGGCTTTAATATTGCGATTGGTGGATTAGATGAAAATGGTCAAGACACATATAATGAAATATCTTTACTTTGTTTGAAAGCGCAATATCATTTAGGATTACCCCAACCAAACTTATCAGTTCGTTTGAATAAACATTCATCACATGAATTGATGCAAGAAGCAATCAAGGTTGTTGCAAAAGGCAGTGGTATGCCTCAATTTTTTAATGATGAAGCTATTGTGCAAACAATGATTGATGATTTAAACATTGAACCTCAAGATGCTTTGAATTATGCAATTGTTGGTTGTGTTGAATTGACAACTCATGGAAATAATTTAGGATGGTCAGATGCCGCCATGTTTAATTTGAATAAAGCTTTAGAATTAACCCTAAATCATGGAAAATGTTTATTGACTGGGAATCAGATAGGATTGGATTTAGGAAGTCTTGAAACTTATCAAACATTTCAGGATTTAGAAAATGCATTTCAAAAACAAGTTGATTATTTTATTGAAGAAATGATGAAGGCTGAAGTTATTGTTGAAAAAGTTCATCAAGAATGCTTACCATCTGCATTCTTATCAACTGTGATTGATGACTGTTTAGAAAAAGGCCTGGATGTCACTCGTGGTGGTGCGAAATATAATTTATCAGGTATTCAAATGATTCAGGTTGCGAATTTAGCTGATTCCTTGGCTGCTATTCAAAAATTAGTTTATGAAGAAGAGATGATTTCAAAGCATGAATTGCTTGTTTCTTTGCAAGATGATTTTAAGGGTCATGACATTACACAGGCAATGTTATTAAATAAGGCGCCTAAATATGGTAATGATATTGAATGGGTTGATCATCTTGGTGCCAAGTGGGCTGAATATTTTAGAGAGAGAATGAAAGAATTTACAAATTATCGTGGGGGTCCATATCATACAGGTATGTATACAGTTTCTGCACATGTTCCAATGGGAGAGAATGTTGGAGCATCTCCAGATGGTCGCAATGCTTTGACACCGCTTGCTGATGGTGGAATGTCACCAGTCTATGGTCGTGATTTATCAGGGCCAACAGCTGTTTTAAAATCTGTCTCACGCATGAAGAACACTCTGACAACAAATGGTGGACTTTTAAATATGAAATTCTTACCTGAGTTCTTCAAAACAGAAATAGGAATGCGTAAGTTTGAGAATTTCTTACGTGCCTTTGTGGATTTGGAAATTCCTCATATTCAATTTAATGTCGTAAGAAGAGAAGATTTATTAGATGCGAAAGTTCATCCAGAACGTCATAAGTCATTAACAATTCGTGTGGCAGGCTATACAGCTTACTTTGTAGAATTAGCTGGTAAACTGCAAGATGAAATTATTGAGAGAACAGCTTATGAAGATATCTAAAGCACTTGTTTTTGATATCAAAAGATTTGCAGTTCATGATGGTCATGGCATTCGGACAACAGTTTTCTTTAAGGGCTGCCCCTTGAGATGTGTGTGGTGTCAAAATCCTGAAGGATTATCTTCAAAACGCAACCCCATTTATTTTGAAAAGAGTTGTATTCATTGTCGTCGTTGTGAGCAATATGCAAATGATGGTCAAATGACTTATCAAAATGATCGTCCTTATTTCAATAAGGAGTGTGAAAATTTTGATAATCTTGTAAAGTATTGTCCCACTGGAGCCATTCGTTATGATAGTGAATTGTATGATATTGAAGAATTAATGATAAAAATAAAACAGGATGAAGTTTTCTTTCGTGAAGAAGGCGGTGTAACCTTTTCTGGTGGTGAACCCTTTATGCAAGGTGATTTCTTGATTGAAATCTTAAAACGTTGTCATGAAGAGGGGATTCATACAGCAATTGAAACATCATTGCATGTTTCATTAGATTTGATGAAACAAGCTTTACCTTATTTAGATTTAATCTACGTTGATTTAAAAATATATGATCATCAAAAACATCAACAATATACAGGTGTCTCTTCACATCTGATTAAAAACAATATAAAATATATATTAGAAAGTCAACATAGAGATAAGGTTATTATCAGAACACCATTGATTCCATCAATGAGTGCAACTGATGACAATATAACAGCGATATCTGAATTCTTAGTGAATATTTATCCAGAAGTCAAGTATGAATTATTGAATTATAATCCATTAGCTTCATCTAAGTATTCACTTGTAGGTTTAGAATATGGCTTGTCAACAGACTTAAAAATGTTTAATCAAGAACAAATGCAGCATTTTTATGATTTGATTTATCAGACAGGTATAAAAAATTTAATCATCGAATAGGAGAAAAGAGAAATGGAATTTATTATTGATACAGTTGATTTAGAAGAAATTAAGGATGCA
>NZ_CFJNYH010000040.1:0-25972 GCF_984815275.1 Coprobacillus sp. | reverse complement strand
AAGATATAATAAGAAAACCGGTGGAAAAATATGGAAGACGTCTTTTAAAATAATAATATAATTTTAAAAGGGAGTGTACATTTATGAAATTTAAAGAATTATATTGTGTGTATATTGAAAGTGTTCAATTGGAGTTAAAAAGAACAACGATTGATAGTATAGAATATAGATATAAAAATAGATTAGATGAAAGATTTGGAAATTTAGATATTGAATCTATTACAATTGATATGGTAAGGGAGTACCAAAAAGAAATGTTGTATCAAGATAATTTAAGCGCAGAATATATAAATCGTATTATTGGTATAATGAGACAAATTTTAGATTGTGGAGTAACAAGAAACTTAGTAAAAGAAAATGTTTTAGTAAAGATAAAAAAAGTAAAAGATCAATATAGAATTGATAAAAAACAAGTGATTTGGGATTTAGATGTTTTTAGAACGTTTGATAGTTATATTGCTGATGATATGGATAAATTGTTATTTAACATGTTATATTTCTTAGGATTAAGAAAAGGTGAATTATTATCGTTGAAGTGGTCAAATATAAACTTTGAAAAGAAAATTGTGAACGTAATATCCACAGCGGTTCAAATCGTTGGAAAAGGACAAATAGTAACAACACCTAAGACCAATCACTCTATTAGAGGAATTTGTATGAATGATACTTTATTTGAAATGCTAAGTAATTATTATTTTAAAATGAAATTACAATATGATGTAGTTAATCATTTATACATATTTGGAAGTAATAAAATGATTAGTTTTTCTGCCCTAGATCGTAAGTTGGCTAAATATTTGAAGTTATCAGGTGTTGAGAAAATTAATTTACATGGGTTTAGACACAGTCATGCGACTATGCTTGCGAGTTTAACGACAGACATTAAATCAATTAGTGATAGATTAGGTCACGAGAGTGTTGATGTTACATTAAATGAATATATACATTCAAATGATTTTGCTCAAAAAGAGTTGGCTGATCTTATTGAAAATGAAGTTATACAAAATGATAATACTTTAGGTTTTGAAAACTTTACTTCATATTTGGAAAATATTTTGTTAAAAGAGATTACTAAAGACTCATATAAAGAAAGTGAAATTAAACATATGATTAATATATATAACTATGTTAAAAAACAAGAATTTAATTATTGATTTTAATTGCTATTTATGATATACTATTAGTAGAAATAAAGATAAATAAATATCTAAAACATAGAGAGTTTTGGTAAAACCGAAGTCGGTACCGCTAAGCTCCACCAATTAAAAACACGACGTTACTTTTGTAACGTCTTTCTTTATATAGGAGGGCAAAATATGGAGAAATATGTCAGTTCACTCATAATATCGTTTTTTGTATATGGTTTTGCAGGTTGGATTTGGGAATCTTTTATTTGTCCTTTAATAACTGGGCATAAGATAAAGAACAGTGGCTTTTTAAATGGACCGATAGTGCCTATTTATGGAGTTGGTGCATTGGTTGTTTCATTGTTATTCTCGCCATCAGAAAGTTATTTATCTATTTTTATAGAAGGTGCCTTTGTTGCTTGTGTCATTGAATATTTTACTTCTTGGGCAATGGAAGCACTTTATCATCGACGCTGGTGGGATTATGATGATAAAGCCTTTAATGTTAATGGTCGTGTATGTCTAGAAGGATTTTTGATTTTTGGTCTTTTTAGTGTTATAGCAGTTAAGTTTATTCAACCTGCTTTATTATCAATGATTATGGTGCATGGAGAGACTACATTAATAGCGTTAGCCATCATACTATGTGCTATTTTACTGGTTGATTTGGTAATTACTATCACAACATTAGCAAATTTGGAGAAACGTATTGATGAATTTGTTAAGGATGCTGAAGAGTATGCACAAAGAGTTCTAGATGGTTTTGAACAAGGGAAAAAGAGTATTATAGAGATTTTAGAGACAATTAAACTCACAGATTCTAGTGCCTATCAAGAATTTCTAAAGAAAAAGAAATTTGCTGAAAAACGTATATTAAAAGCATTCCCTGCATTAACAAATAAGAAGAAAAAATAAGGGAGGGGAGAAGAGCATGAAGAAGTTTTTTGGAAATAAAGCTTTTTATAAAGCGACACTTGCAATTGCATTGCCAATTATGGCTCAACAGTTTGTGACAAGTTTTGTTAACTTAATAGATAATATTATGATAGGAAGTGTTGGGAGTTTAGCATTAACATCTGTCACAGTCGCTAATCGTGTTTATTTAATATTTAATTCTACTATGTTTGGAATTTGTGGAGCAGCTGGAATTTTTATTGCTCAATACTATGGTGCTAAAAATAAAGAAAAATGTCAAAAGATTTTAAACATTAACTTGGCTTGTGGTTTTTTTGTTGCAGCATTATTTGTTTTGGCTTTACTCATTGTTCCTCGACAACTTATGGAAATATTTTCAAGTCAATCTGTTGTTGTTGATGAAAGTCTAAAATATTTACAGTATGCAGTTCTTACATATGTTCCATTTGCCTTTAGTTTTAGTATTATGATGGCACTGAGAGCAGTAGGCATTAATAAAATACAGTTACTGGTTGGGGTAATTACAGTTGCAATAAACACAAGTTTGAATTATATTTTGATATTTGGTCATTTTGGTTTTCCGGTATTAGGTGTACAGGGAGCAGCAATTGCGACAGCAATTGCTCGTTTTGTTGAAATGTTTATTTATATGGCTATTTTGTTGAGAAAGAAACATATGTTTCATTTTTCAATTCAGGGTTTATTGCATTTAGATATGGCTTTAATTCGTTCAATGGTGAGAAAGGCAATTCCTTTAACGGTGAATGAAATCCTTTATTCATTAGGTTTGACAATGATTTTTCTTTCTTATATGCGTTGTGATGAGAACTTGATTTCAGGAATTAGTGTTGTTGATACTGTTATGCAAATTGCTTATATTGTTTTTGGTGGATTATCAAGTGCTGTTTCTATATTGATTGGAAATCGTTTAGGTGCAAACGAAATTGAAGAAGCGAAAACGAATTCTTATAGATTATTAACATTTGGAGTTATGATTGGGATTGTTATGGGGACAACATTAATATTTGTAGCACCAATTATAGCTTCTTTCTACAATGTAGAAGATATTATTAAACAGACAATTGTTTCTTTATTATCAATAAAATCTATCCTTTTGCCTATTTATGTTTATAATGTATGTATTTTCTTTACACTTAGGGCAGGAGGCGATACTTTTTCAACGATGTTAATGGATTCGGGTTTCTTATGGTGTGCAGGTGTTTTATTATCGACTCTCTTGTCGATGTTTCTTGATATTCCATTGGTTATGCTTTATGCTATTGTTGAATCATGTGACCTTATTAAATTGTTTGTTGCGACATATTTCTTCAAGAAAGGAAGATGGGCTAAAAATATGACAATTAGTCATGGGGTCATTTATTAAAAAAATAAAAATGTATGATGTGAGTATGAAGGAGTGGTTAAATGGCACGTACATCGCAAAGAGAAAATTATATTGTAAAAACACTCAATGGTATGGCTTATGGTTTTTTTGCCAGTTTAATTATTGGAACAATTTTAAAACAGGTTGGATATGCAATTCACTGGAATGATCTTGTAACATGGGGGCAGATGGCTTCTTATTTAATGGGACCTGCAATTGGTGTAGGGATTGCTTTTGTATTAGATGCCAAGGGATTAAATATGATTGCAGCAGTTATTGCTGGAGCAATTGGTGCGGGGACATTTTCAATCAGTCATGGGAATGTTTCAGTTGCTGTAGGAAATCCAATTTCTGCTTATTTAGCTGTGATTTTAGCTGTAGAAGCAACAAGATTGGTTCAGGATAAAACCCCTTTAGATATCCTGCTTGTCCCTTTTACATCTATTCTTTGTGCTGGACTTATAACAAAGTTTATTGGTCCATATATAACTCAACTTATTGTATGGATAGGCAATCTGATTAATCAAGGTGTAAATATGCAACCTATATTTATGGGAATGATTGTTGCTGTTTTAATGGGTATGGCGTTAACGGCACCAATATCTTCTGCTGCAATAGGTATTATGCTAGGCTTAGATGGGCTTGCGGCTGGAGCAGCTTTGGCAGGGTGTTGCGCACAGATGGTTGGCTTGGCTATTATGTCAATGGATGATAATTCAATTGGTGATGTTATTGCGATTGGAGTAGGAACAAGTATGTTACAATTTAAAAATATTGTGAAGCGACCTATTATCTGGTTGTCTCCAATTCTTGCCAGTCTTATAACAGGTGTTATTTCCACTGCTATTTTAGGAATTAAGTGTACTGCTGTTGGTTCAGGCATGGGAACAGCAGGTTTGGTAGGTCTTTTAGAGGCTATTCAAGTGATGGGCACATCATACTGGCTGCCACTGATAATCTTAGATATTATTGTTCCTATGGCAATTTGCTGGAGTATGTATCGTGCCTTCCGTAAATTAAATTACATAAAAAGTGGCGATATGAAACTGACAAGGTTATAATCATCTTCGGATGATTTTTTCTTTTCTTTACATTTAAAAACAGATATAATAAGAATGGTGAGAAAAAATGAAATTAAAACAATTATTAAAAGAAATGAATTATCAAGTATTACAAGGTGATTTGAATCAGGAAGTTAGTCAAATTGATTATGATTCAAGAACTGTTCAAGATAGAAGTTTGTTTGTATGTATTCCGGGTGCTAATGTTGATGGACACGATTTTATTGATCAAGTTATTGATAAAGGTGCACGTGTCATTGTTGTAGAACATGATGTTCCTTTTCAAGAAGGCATTACATACATTCATGTCAAGGAATCTAGATTAGCATTGGCGCTTTTATCATGTGCTTTTTTTGAACACCCTAGTCGTCACATGACTGTTATTGGTATTACAGGAACAAAAGGAAAAACAACAACATCTTATATGATGGAATCGATTTTAGAAAAAGCCAACAAAAAAGTTGGTATTATTGGAACAATAGGTTCAATTGTTAATGGAGAGTTTCAAAAAACAAAAAATACAACACCAGAATCATTTGAACTTCAGAGACTTATGAGACAAATGGTAGAATGTGGCTGTGAATATTGTGTTATGGAAGTTTCATCACAAGGATTGATGTTAAATCGTGTAGCTGGAATTGATTTTGATTATGGCGTATTTACAAATCTTTCACCAGACCATATTGGTGAACATGAGCACCATTCTTTTGAACATTATATGGCATGTAAGAAGATGCTATTTCAAATGTGTAGAGTCGGAATCTTTAATCGTGATGATGAACATTATGAAGATATGATTAATGGAGCAAAATGTGATATAAAGACTTATTCAATACATCAACAAAGCGATTTAAAGGCATCGCAAATTTCTTTGTCTCAAGGACTAGGAACTTTAGGTGTTTCTTTCCAAACATCAGGACTTATTCATGCAAATTTTGAAACAGATATTCCTGGTCAGTTTAGTGTTTATAATTCACTTGTAGCGATTATTCTTTGTCATCTGTTAGGGATTGAAACAAATTATATAAAAGAGGCATTAAAGAAGGTAAGGGTACGTGGTCGAGTTGAAATTGTACCTGTTGGTCAAAAATATACTGTGATGATAGATTACGCTCATAATGCATTATCATTTGAAAGTATTCTTCAAACAATTATGGATTATCAACCGCATCGTATTCTTTGTGTCTATGGCGCAGGAGGACATCGTGATGTAAAACGTCGTTATGATGTAGGAGAAATTGTTGCTAAATACAAAGCATTCTCTATATTGACTGCTGATAATCCACGTGGTGAAAATATTTCTCAAATTTGTCAGGATATTGTGACTGGCATTCATCGTGTGGGTGGCGATTATGTCATTATTGAAGATCGTAAAGAGGCTATTCATTATGCATTGGAACATGCTGAAGCGAATGATGTTATTTTATGTTTAGGAAAAGGACATGAGGATTATCAGATATTACAACATGAGCCTTTACCATTTAGTGAAAAACAGATTATTGAAGATTATTTTCATATATAGGACTGAAAAAGGGTTTTCTCGCATATAGTATCTTGGTGATACATATGAAGAAAATTCTTTTTTCCATAATTGGAGTATTAGCAGTCATATTGGTTGTTTATTTTGTAAAACAACCCCGCATTCATTTTATTCAAGATGAAATCCATTTATCATTATATGATGAGGTCAAACCATATGAATATATTGAAGAAGTTTCACACATGAATATTAAAGAAATAAAAATTGAAAATCATGTTAATAATGAAAAACTAGGGGAATATAAGATTGAATATATCTATCATGATAAAATATTTACTTTGAAGGTTTTTATTGATGATACTACGCCTCCCCAATTTGAAACAGTCAATACTAAAATATTAAGAAATGATAGTGTAGATCCTAAAACATTGGTTAAAAATATTCAAGATGACTCAGAAACTATTGTTTATTTTAAAGAAGATTATCTCTTTAATGAAATCAAAACATATCGAGTTATTGTTGTTGTAGAAGATGCATTTGAAAACAAAACAGAAAAAAATGCTTATGTATTGGTAGAAGAACGAGATACAGAACCTCCCACAATAACTGGTTTGGATAAATTAACAATCTTAATAGGCGATAAAATTGATTTAAAAAAAGGTATTGTTATAAAGGATGATCATGATAAAAACCCAACTTTAACAATTGATGATTCGAATTTGAATATTCGAAAAACAGGTGAATATGAAGTTTATTATCATGTTGAAGACCATAATGGTAATAAAGAAACATATACTAGAGATGTTGAAGTTTTAAGTCAATATGATAATCGAGAAGCTAAGAAAGATGGTGTGAAAACTTGTTATCTTACATTTGATGATGGACCATCACCAAATACCAAGAAAATATTAGAAATCTTAGATGAATACCATATTAAGGCAACTTTTTTTGTGACAGGGACTTCACCTAAAGATGCTCATTATATTAAAGAGGCTTATCAAAAAGGACATACAATAGGATTGCATACGTATAGTCATGATTATGAATTGATATATAGTTCTCTTAAAAATTATATAAATGATTTAAATAAAATTAAGGAACTGGTTTATGAACAAACAGGTGAATATACCACCTATATGCGTTTCCCAGGGGGATCAAGTAATCTTGTTTCTAAAAAATATAATGTTGGAATTATGAAGAGACTAACACATAAAGTGATAGATTTAGGATATCAATATTATGATTGGACTTGTATTAATGGAGATGGAGAAGGAATTAAAACAATTAAAGGTCTTAAGAAGAAAGCGATTGAAGAGGTAAATGGCCAAGAAGATATTATGTTTTTAATGCATGACAGTGCTAATCAGGGAAATACAGTGAAAGCTTTACCTGCTATATTGGATTATCTTATTAAAAAAGGTTATCAATTTGAAGTTGTTGATCAATATTCACCGACATTTCATCATACAGTTCAAAATTAAAATTCTCTGTTGAAGAATGAGGTTAAATAGTTAATATAATCAATATTTAAAAAGCCAATTTTGTCTTATCTATTGCAGTTGATAAGACTCTTTTTGTGATGTGTTATTAAGTTTTATAGATAATATAAATGCGGTTAGTGGAAAAGCTTGATAATAAGCATAAACGTAAATTTTTCAATTGAAGAATTTACTTTTTTATTTTGATATGTACCATATCATACAAGAAGTAGTAAATATAACTTGTTATAATTAAAAAATAGAAATCAAAGGGGGATGGGATATCAGATATTATATAAAAGTTATACAGATAAGATTATAAAAGTAATTTTATTGAAGAAAGGGAAAATTTTATGAAGAAAATAACAACTCTATTTATAACAATGATTATGATAGTATCATTTGCAACAATCAATGTTTTTGCGGTGGATAATACTTTTAAAAAAGATGGTTTAACATATACGATTATTTTATGTGGATGGAGATAATACTGTTTTAACATCAATTACACTGCCAGATATTTTAAAGAGTATAGAGAGTGCTGCTTTTAAAAATTGTAAAAATTTAACATCAATTGAACTTCCTGATGGTATAACAGTTATAAAAGATGCTGCATTTGAAGGGTGTTCAGGTTTAAAAACGATAAAATTTCCAAGTCAATTAACAGATATTAGAACTGGGGCATTTCGTGATTGTAGTAGACTAGAGTCTATTCACATTCCTGATAGTGTGACAAAGATACAAAATAATGTTTTTCTCAATTGCCGTTCATTGGTATCTGTTGTGTTTCCTAAAAATATACAATTGTTGGGTGGATCATCATTTTGGTATTGTAATCAATTAGAGGAAGTGACATTACCAAATGGCATTGAAACAATAAATAAAAATACTTTTCAGTATGATCCCAATTTATCAAAGGTTTTAATTATGACTGGTGCAAGAGATGAAGTGATAAATGATCAGATTCTTACAGCTATAAATACAACTACAACAAATGTAGGGCATCCCATACAAATATATCGTGGTGTAGCTCATATTCAAGCAAAGCAAGTTGCAATGACAACAACTTTAAATAGTACAGTTAATTTAAACGATTATTTTAAGACCTCGTTTGCTGTTTATGATGAAAGTGGACAGTCTTCATCAGTGATGACAATACCAGAAAATTATAAAAATGTTGAATATCAACTGGTTGGTCAACATTCAGATAAGACACAAATCATAGGGAATCAATTATTTATTAGTGATGAAGAAAAAAATCAGTTGCAAATTGAAGCTAACCTCAATGGACATACTGACAACATGAGTATAAATATTGATAGACTTGATATCATGGGTATAGAAATAGTACAAATGCCATATAAAACGACTTATACAGAAGGAGAAATCTTTGATCCAGCTGGTCTAAAGGTAAAAGTGAATTATAGTAATGGTAGCCATAAGATAGTTGAATATGATAATGTTTCTCAAAGTGACTTCAATTTTTCTATTGCTAGAGCATTAATGGTAAGTGATAAGGATATATTGGTGCAATTTGCTGGACAATCCATTGAATTTGATATTACAGTTTTAAAGAAGCCTATTATTAATGATTCACAAAACAATAATTCACAAACCAATGACTCTCAAAATAGTGGTTCTTTAGAAGAACAAACTCAGAATCAAAGTCAAACACCTGTGACAAGTGATAATACATTTGTTTTAGGATTGAGTCTTTTGATGATGTTGAGTACAGCAATTATAATAATAAGTAAGAAAATGAAAAGAGAAAACTAATTATTCTTAAAGAAGAAGAGAAAATCTTCTTTTTTGTTTTAAAAAGAAAGCCTATGTTGAGTTGAAAAATATATTTATTCATGTATAATAGAGTGGACTTTCAATAAAGGAGAAATATACATGATATCAACACAAAATGTTTCATTACAATATGGAGATCGTGCTTTATTTGAGAATGTTTCTATACAGTTTACTGAAGGAAATTGTTATGGAATTATTGGGGCAAATGGAGCTGGGAAATCAACATTTTTAAAAATATTATCTAGAGAAATTGAACCTAATAAAGGTGATGTTGTTATTACAGAAGGACAAAGATTATCTGTTTTAAAACAAGATCATTTTGCTTATGATGAACAAGATGTCTTAAAAACAGTAATGATGGGGAATAAACGTCTTTTTGAGATTATGCAAAGAAAAGAGGAGTTATATAGTAAACCTGACTTTAATGATGAAGATGGTTTAGAATTAGCTGATCTTGAAGGTGAATTCTTAGAAATGGATGGATGGAATGCAGAAACAGATGCTGAAATCTTGCTTAATGGATTAGGTGTAACAGGTGAATTTCATCATGTTCTTATGAAAGAATTGGGAGATCAACAAAAAATTAAAGTTTTATTAGCGCAAGCACTTTTTGGAAATCCTGATATTCTTTTATTAGACGAACCAACAAACCATTTAGATTTAAAAAGTATTAACTGGTTAGAAAACTTTTTATTAAATTTCCCAAATACTGTTATTGTCGTTTCTCATGATAGACACTTTTTAAATAAAGTGTGTACACATATTGCAGATATTGATTATAGTAAAATTCAATTGTATGTAGGAAATTATGATTTCTGGTATGAATATTCTCAGATGATGGCAAAACAAGCAAAAGAAATTAACAAAAAGGCAGAAGCAAAGAAAAAAGAATTGGAAGAATTTATAGCTCGTTTTAGTGCTAATGCTTCTAAAGCAAAACAAGCAACATCACGTAAAAAATTATTAGATAATTTAGAAATGGTTGATGTCAAGCCTTCTTTAAGAAGATATCCTTTTGTTGGATTTACACCTGATAGAGAAGTTGGAAATATTGTCTTAAATGTTGAAGATTTATCATATGAATTGAATGGAGAAAAGATTTTAAATCATATATCTTTCTCTATTTCACCTAAAGATAAAGTTGCATTTGTTTCGGATAATGAACTTGCTGTAACAACATTCTTTAAAATTATTACAGGTGAAATTACTGATTTTGAAGGAACTTTCCAATGGGGAGTGACAACATCTCAGTCTTATTTTCCTAAAGATAATAACGAATATTTCGATAATTGTGATTTATCTCTTGTAGATTGGCTTAGACAATATGCGGTTGGAGATGTATACGATCAAGATTTAAGAGGTTGGTTAGGAAGAATGTTATTCTCTGGTGAAGAAGCTTTAAAGAAGGCTAATGTTTTATCAGGTGGAGAAAAAGTAAGATGTATGTTAGCGAAAATGATGATGGCTAACTGCAATGTCTTAATTTTAGATGAACCAACAAACCATTTAGATTTGGAATCAATTCAAGCATTAAATGAAGGTTTAATGAGATTTAAAGAAAATATTCTTTTCTCATCTCATGACCATCAATTTGTACAAACTATCGCAACACGTGTTATTGAATTGAATGCAAATGGATGTTTAGATCGTTTATCATCATATGATGAGTTCTTAGAGTATAAGGAAAAGATGGAAGCATAAGCTTTCATCTTTTTATATAATCTTTCAAATAAAAAAAGACAAGTACTGTCTTTTTTAATTTCTTTTTGCATATGATGTAATATTGTTGTCTTGATCACATAACACCAATAATAATTGATCATAACTTTGATAACCTTGAACTTTAAGCTGACTCATCAGCCATTTTTCATCCTTTTCAATGAATGCTAACTGATCCTTAAGAATATGTCCATCAATAACGAGAGAAAGAGAAGGCTTTTCTCTTTGTGGTTTGACTGGAAGATCATTAACAATGGCAGGTCGGTATTGAGACTTTGGAAAAACGGAAATATTTCCATTGGTTTCTAATATGACAGTATCAAGTTGTGTTAAATCAAAATAACCTTGAATACGTAATTGCATTAAAAACTCATTGACATCAATTCTTGCTTTAGCAAGTGCAGTACTATCAATTTTATTGTTTTCATATAAAGTTATTGGGTTTCCTTCAATAAATTTTCTAATAGCTAGTGAAGAACGTGATAACAAAGAAAGTATGATTGTAAATAGAGCATAAATGATCATACCTGTGAGGGGACGAAGCATATTATTGAAATCATCTAAAACGACCATTTCACTTGCAATACTCCCAATTGTAATACCAATAATATAATCATACATACTTAGTTGTGTTATTTGTCTATATCCCATTAATCTGGTTAGAATAAATAAGACAACTAAAGATATTAAAGCTAAAGATATTGTTTCTAAAATCATTTTTATCACCATATATAATATGGAGATAAAAAAAGAATTTATACAAAAAAGGCTTTCGCCTTTATTGTTTCTTATAAATGCTTTTGATTTTTGCAACATACATTGTATGGTAATCCTTATCTGGATACCATCTTGTATCAAGAGATCGGTCTAAAAAGCATTCCGGTTTTATTGTATCTTCATATAGTTTTTCAACAATAAAGACAAGATGAGCCTCTTCAAAAGTTGGAACATCTTCAAGATATGTGATGTGAAAATCAACATCTTTGATTTTGTTTGCATCTCTACCTGAAACACTGCCAAGTACACCAAGTTCTTTTTTGTGGCCGTCAAAGAAAGAAAGCGAAAAACATTTCTGCTGATCTACAAATTCTTTGGTATAACGTTGTGGACGAATATATGCTGTTACAACATCAGTTCCCCAAAGGACACCAATACCACCCCAAGATGCAGTCATTGTATTTACATCTGATTGATCACCTGCAGTAATTAACATCCAATCTTTTCCAATAGCTTGAAAAGCATTCATGTTTAAATCTTTAATATCTATTTTTTGAAAAGTCATACGAATTCCTCCTTGCATAAGATTATAACATAATATATGCAAGAAACAGAAGAAAAAGTCTATAAATAAAGTAGGTGAGTGAAATGAAAAAAATAGCAAAAATTATAACTGTGACTATGATCATTATTGTTTTATTTATTTCCTGTATTTCTCTATATGTTGGAAATTATTTATATGATTATACATTGAATCCTTATTCTAAACACAATATTTCTGAAAAAATAGAAACTAACGAAGAAGTTGCTCAAGAGTCTAGACAATGGTTAAGTGAAAATAGTGTCAATGTTTCTTTGAAAAGTCAGGATGATCTTAATTTGCATGCTGCTTATATTGATCAAAATAGCCATATCTATATGATTATGGTTCATGGTTATCGTGGAGATGGAGCAAGTATCATTTCACCTATTAAACAGATGAAAAAGGCTGGATATAACTTGTTGATACCAGATTTAAGAGGTCATGGCTTTAGTGAAGGAGATTATATTGGAATGGGCTGGGATGATCGAGAAGATATTATTCAATGGATTGATTATCTACTTTCTAAAGATCCTCATGCTTCTATTATTTTATATGGAGTCTCTATGGGAGGGGCAACAGTTATGGATGTGGCAGGAGAAAAACTTCCACACCAGGTGAAAGCAATTATCGAAGATTGTGGCTATACAAGTGTATGGGATATTTTTAAGGCGCATATTGATATGAATAACATTGAAAGTGAAGTGGCATTGCATATGGCAAGTCTTGTAACCAAGATACGAGCTGGTTATTATCTTGAAGATGTAAGACCTATTGAACAGGTTAAGAAAAGCCAAACACCTATGTTATTTATACATGGTGCTGAAGATAATTTTGTTCCCTTTTCAATGGTTAATGAATTATATAATGCAGCAACTTGTCCAAAAGAGAAATTAGTTATTCAAGGAGCAGGTCATGCAAATAGTTGCTCGGTGAATTCAGAACTTTATTATCAAACAATATTTCGCTTTATTGAAAAATACGAATAGAAGTGAAACATGAATTCAACCAACGTTTTCATCAATTATACTTTTTTAGAAGGAAAAAGCACTATGATAATAAAAATAACACTTAAACTTTTTTTAGTCTAAGTGTTATTTAAATATAAAAAATATTTTAAGTATAACTATTCATTTATGAAACACTCGATTTAATTTCATTTTTCATTTCAAAGAGTATATGTCGCACTTCTTCTAAATTATCAATAATTTCAGATACTTCTTTTTTTTGTTTAAGCGATAAATCACTGTTATTAAATTCGATGAGAGACATTAAAGTCTCATATATCAAATCATTTGCCTTGTCTATACTACTCATATATGTTATCCCTCATTTCTTTATACTTTTATTATACTACAAAATGAATACAAATCATCACAATAATGATAAAAATGTAACTATAATCCCAGGTTTTTTGAAAATGTATAATAAAAGCAAGGCTTAGACTTTCTATGAACAGGTTTAAGGATAATAGAAAAAGAGGTATTTGTAAAGAAAAGAATAAAAATATTGCAATATGCAGGAAGTAGTAAAACAGAGAAAATTGCACAAATTTAGTTATCCAAATGCGAATAAAGTCTTTTTTTGTCAATCTTATACATATGAGTGTATATAAGGAGATGTATTGATAAACATATTGAAAAAGCAATGTAACCCAGAAAAATTGAATAAATAGAAAGATAAAATATTTTAAATCGAAATATGGATAATGTATAAGTATTTGTGTAACAGTTAATGAATCATACAATTGAAGTAATCCAAAAACAATACAAATATATATAAACAAAACTTTATAATACTTCATCTTCAATTAATAGACCATTTTTTAAATGCAGAATCTTATTATAATGAATTTCTCTAAGATATTCATGAGCAGCAATAATAATTGTCTTATTTTGATTGTGAAGATCATTAATAAGGTGACAAAAAGCTTTCACTGAATCTTCATCTAAACCTCTTGTTGGTTCATCTAATAGTATAAAGTTCTGATCTTCCATAAGTGCTTGAATAATTCCAAGCTTTTGCCGCATACCTAATGAATAATCTTTTACTTTGGTATGGCTTTGAATATCAAGTTGGAAGTCATTACAAAGTTGCATAATTTTGTCTTCATAAAAATGATGATTGAGGTGAGCTAAGAATTTGAGATTATACATACCAGTCTCTCGTTCTAAAAAACCTGGATTTTCAATAAGTGCTCCAATATGAGCCTGTTCTGATAATATAATACACCCATTGTCTGGTTCTAAGATATCACAGATTAATTTAAAAAGTGTAGATTTCCCAGACCCATTAATGCCATGAATGTAGATTAAGTCACCTTTATGAACTATCATGTTTAAATGATCTAAAACAGTATGCTGATGAAATTTTTTGGTTAAATCATGTATTTCTAACATATGATATTCTCCTTTAGTATAAATTTGTATATAAAAAATGAAATAAGACATTGATAATTATAGGGAAAATCAAATAAAGTAAATTCTTTTTGGTACCAACTTGTAAATATATAAGTGTACTTTCAAGACCAGTCACAATTATATTTATAATCATAAAATAGATTGTGAATAAAAATGACTCTGATGGAATGGCACCAAAGAAAAAATAATAACTGATATAAATAATGATAGTGTAAAGCAAACCAATACTTATAAATATCCAGTAAACAATTTGATAGAATTTCTGTTGTCCAATTCGTGTAATTATATAAGCGGATAAAGTTTGACATCGTGATGCATATTGGTACATCATCAAGAGATAGACATTATTCATATAAATTGTTAAATAATGCGAATATATTAAACAAATTGTATAGGTGTTTTTACCACAAAGTGTCGGCGATATCACTAACATCAGGATGAGTAAAGCAATCATTTTTTTATCAACTAAACGATAAAATGATTTAATCATAATGTTTTCTCCATTTCAGCATTTTGTGATAAGCAAAATAACTTATGAAACTATAAATAATGAAACATGACATATATAATCCAAAATGTGAAAGACCAAAGGGATTGGGTCGAACATTTTCCATTCCTAAAGCAACGATGTTATTGACTTGAAAAATAAAAGCAGTTTCTGATATAGGTAAATATCCTTGAACAAGAGCAGGTATTAAAACCAGAAGTATTCCAAAAATGACACCAAAACAACGATAAATGTATTTGTTGGTAATTATGACTTGTAGTGAAAACACTAAACTTGATACTAAAGCATATCCTATTGCTGTTAGGTTAATAAATGCAAATAAACTCAGATATTCATTGCTTGAAAGAATTTGAGTTTTTCGATAGTATAGTTCTGGATAATTCATCGTATTAAATTGAATAGGTGCATAGAAAATATGAATTATTAAAAGAATAAAAATTTCAATAATAAATGTTATGAAGAAGGATAAACAGATATTTCTTATGAAAATATGTTTATAATATTGACTTTTATGAAGTCGGGTTTCTATGAAATATGAAGTATGATTTTGATGAATATTTAAGAAATCATATGACATGATATTAGGTATCAAAAGCATCATAACCATAAACAAAAAGGGATTTATACCTATGCAATGCAAATAATAAAAGAATTCTAAACCAGCTTGTGAATATGTTTCAATATAACCATCATATGAATAGATGGAACTGTTGTAAGCAACATAGATACATATATTGATAAGAATGAAAATAAAGAGAATAAATAAGGCTTTCTCTTTTGTTAAAAAAGGCAACCATAATGCTTTGAGTTTTTTCATATTATTCCTCCTTTATTGATAACTCAAATCAAAATTAAACTCTATACTAAAAATGTTGAAAACGGACTTTTGGCTTAAAAAGTGCACAAAATGGCGTAAAAGTGGCATCTTTTTTGTTGAAATATAGTGTAAAATAGAAGATGTATATAGGAGGCGAAATTATGAAAATACTAGTATGTGAAGAAAATGGAGATTATGTAGATCATTTAATCGAAAAATTGAAATCATTTCCTTGTGATGAAGAGTTGGTGTTTGAAAGTTATACACAAACTCCAGGGGTTGCTAAACGTTTAGAACGTGAGGAATATGATATGGCTTTTTTAGGAGGAATTATTAATGGGAGAAATGGATTTGAATTAGGGAAAATGTTAAAGGAAAAAAATCCTGATTGTATTCTTTTCTTTGTATGTGATGATTATAAATATATGCATGAGGTGTTTAGAGCGGACGGTTTTCAATTGTTAATGAAACCACAAGAAAAATTATTAGCAAGTGAGTTTCAAAGAGCTTTAGAAGTTTATAAAAAGCTTCATTTTCAAATTCATTTTTTCTCATTGACAGGAGAAGTTTTGAATTTAGTGCCTAGTGAAATTGAATATATTGAAACAGGTATGAGAGAAACAGTGGTAGTGACGACAAAAGGACGATACAAAGGGTTCTTTGAGGATTTAAAAAGAACTAAGCAAATGTTAGTAGAGTATCATTTTTTTCAGATGCATCCGCGATATTTTGTGAATATGGAGCATATTGAATTGATTAAAAGTGGAGAGTTAAGGCTGGATAATGGAGATAGTGTTCCAACTTCTGCTATGAATAAAGAAGTTATTGATGATGCTATTCAATCATTCCTCAATTGCTATTAAAATTTCATGAAAAAATGTCGGAATTTGGTTGAAATATGATACAAGAAATGATATTATTCACTTAGTTATACAACTGGCGGAAGTGGAATGAACCACATGGAGTATAATAGGAAAGAGTCGACCGTCTGGGCAAATGTCTGGACGAGTAGGCTCTTTTTTTGGTTTTTCTATAAATGATAGCAATTACACTGGTGAAAAACCACGATTTATGGTATAAAAGAAGTGTTGAAGTCCTTGATAAAAAAGTGAAAAAGAAAGGGTGGCATTATGTTAACAGATGTAGAAATCGCACAAAGTGCTAAAATGAAACCAATTAAAGAAATTGCTCAAAAAGTAGGGTTGGATGAAGATGATTTAGAGCTTTATGGAAAGTATAAAGCTAAAATTTCTTTAGAAGCCATTTCAAAACTCAAAAACAATGAAGATGGAAAATTGATTCTTGTTACAGCAATTAATCCGACTCCAGCAGGAGAAGGAAAAACAACAACAATGATCGGCTTATCACAAGCGTTAAACAAATTAGGAAAAAAATCAGTTGTTGCTATGCGTGAACCAAGTCTAGGTCCCTGTTTTGGTGTTAAAGGTGGAGCAGCTGGTGGTGGATATGCACAGGTTGTTCCAATGGAAGATATTAACCTTCATTTTACAGGAGATATTCATGCGATTACAACTGCTAATAATCTCATTGCAGCAATGCTTGATAACTCTATTCAACAGGGAAATCCACTAGATATTGATACAAGACAAATTGTTTGGAAACGAGTTGTTGATTTAAATGATCGTGCTTTACGTCATATTGTTGTTGGGCTAGGTGGTAAGGTTAATGGAGTACCTAGAGAAGATGGATTTGATATTAGTGTGGCAAGTGAAGTTATGGCAATATTATGTTTGGCAACATCATTAGAAGATTTAAAAGCACGTGCAGGACGTATGATTGTTGCGTATAATCATGCTGGTGAACCTGTCACTGTAAATGATATTCAAGCGACTGGTGCAGTCACTTTATTGTTGAAAGATGCCATCAAGCCAAATTTGGTTCAAACATTAGATCATACACCTGTTTTTGTACATGGTGGTCCTTTTGCAAACATAGCACATGGATGTAATTCTGTTATGGCGACTCAATTGGCTATGAAATTAGGCGATTATGCTATTACAGAAGCTGGTTTTGGTGCTGATTTAGGGGCTGAGAAGTTCTTAGATATTAAGTGTCGTCAGGCTGGATTAAATCCAGATGCGGTAGTTATTGTCGCAACAGTTCGTGCTCTAAAGATGCATGGTGGTGTTGCAAAAAAGGATTTAAATGAAGAAAATTTAGATGCTTTAAGAGCGGGGATTGAAAACCTTGAAAAGCATATTGAAAATATTGCAAAATACAATTTACCAAGCATTGTTGCAATCAATGCTTTCCCGACAGATACAGAAGCTGAATTACAGTTACTAAATGAAATTTGTCAGGCAAAAGGTGTTGATGTAGCAATCAGTAAGGTTTGGGAAAAGGGAGCAGAAGGTGGAGTTGAGTTAGCTGAAAAGTTACTGGATATTTTAGCAAAGGATAAAGCTCATTTCTCTCCAATTTATAATCTTGATTTATCAATTGCTGATAAGATAAAAACGATTGCAAAAGAAATATATGGTGCAGATGATGTCACTTTCTCTAAGAAGGTGTTAAATAAGATGAAGAAATATGAATCACAAGGATTGGGGGATTTACCAATCTGTGTTGCGAAAACACAATATTCTTTGTCTGATGATCCAACATTATTAGGAAAACCTAGTGGTTTTAAGGTGACTATTAGTGATTTGATTCCTAATACTGGAGCAGGTTTCTTAGTGGCTATTAGTGGTGATATCATGCGTATGCCTGGACTTCCTAAAGTTCCAGCTGCTGTCAATATGGATATTGACGAAGAAGGAAAAATAGTAGGTTTATTCTAGAAGAGACAACTGTCTCTTTTGGCGTTTAAGAAGAAAGGAAGAAGAAAAATGAAAGTTGCAATTATTATGGGTTCAACAAGTGATTTAGGAAAAGTTGAACCAGCTGTAGAAATTTTAAAAGATTATGGTGTGGAAGTGAATGTGAGATGTCTTTCAGCACATCGTGCTCATTTAGGATTAAGTACATTTATTCAAGAAACAGAAACTGATGGAACAGAAGTAATCATTACTGCAGCCGGAATGGCAGCGGCTTTACCAGGTGTTGTGGCTTCACAAACTGTATTGCCAGTGATTGGTGTACCAATCAGTGGTGCAACATTAGATGGTATGGATGCATTGTTATCAATTGTTCAAATGCCTTCTGGAATTCCAGTTGCAACAGTGGCTATTAATGGAAGCAAGAATGCAGCTTATTTAGCATTACAAATTATGGCTATTAAACATGATAGTATTAAAGAAAAGTTAATAGCTTATAGAAAAGACATGGAAGTACAGGCCATGCAGGCTAATGATCAAATGATAGAAAAATTTAAATAAAAGGTGCAAAGAGAAAATGGCAGAATTATTGTATGAAGGAAAAGCAAAACAAGTTTATAAGACAGATAAAGAAGATGAATATATTATCCATTATAAAGATGATGCAACAGCTGGTAATGGTGTAAAACATGATCAATTTGAAGGAAAAGGTGTTTTAAATAACACAATCTCAAGTATTATTTTTGATATGTTAGAGGAAGCTGGAATCAAAACTCATATGATTGAAAAAATCAATGACCGTGATATCAAAGTGAAGAAAGTGGAAATCTTTCCATTAGAAGTTATTATTAGAAATATGACAGCAGGATCTTTTTGTAAAAGATTAGGTTTTCCTGAAGGGATTGTTTTAGATGAACCAATCTTTGAACTATGTTATAAAAATGATGATTATGGTGATCCATTAATCAACAATGATCACGCTATTGCATTGAAACTGGCAACACGTGAAGAATTAGTGTATATCCGAGATACAACTTTGAAAATTAATGAATTGTTAAAAGAGTTTTTCTTAAAATTAAACTTGAAATTGGTTGATTTCAAAATTGAGTTTGGAAAAACTGAAAATGGAGAGATCTTATTGGCAGATGAAATTTCACCTGATTCATGTCGTTTATGGGATGCTGATACAAACCAAAAGTATGATAAGGATGTTTTTAGACAAGATATTGGAGATTTAATTGAGACATATAAGGCTGTTTTAGCTCGTATGGAAAATAGATAGAAGGAGAGAAACGATGGATTACAAAAAAGCTGGAGTAGATATTGAAGCAGGATATAAGTCAGTAGAATTGATGAAAAAACATGTGAAAGAAACAATGAGACCAGAAGTATTAGGTGGACTTGGTGGATTTGCTGGAGCATTTGATTTAAGTGCGATTAAAAATATGGAAGAACCAGTGCTCTTATCAGGGACTGATGGCTGTGGGACAAAAGTCAAACTTGCATTTGTTATGGATAAACATGATACGATTGGAATTGATGCTGTTGCTATGTGCGTCAATGACATTGCATGTTCTGGTGGTGAACCTTTATTTTTCCTTGACTATATAGCATGTGGGAAAAACTACCCAGAAAAAATTGCAACTATTGTCAGTGGTGTTGCTGAGGGATGTAAGCAATCTGAATGTGCCCTTGTTGGTGGTGAAACTGCTGAACATCCTGGATTAATGTCAGAAGATGATTATGATCTTGCTGGATTTGCAGTTGGTGTTGTTGATAAAAAGGATATTATTAATGGTGAAAATATCAAACCAGGTGATGTTTTGGTTGGTATTGCTTCTAGTGGTGTTCATAGTAATGGATTTTCGTTAGTACGTTCAGTTTTTGATATGACTAAAGAATCTTTAGATACTTATTATGATGAATTAGGAAAAACTCTTGGTGAAGCTTTAATTGAGCCTACAAGAATTTATGTAAAAGCATTAAAGAATGTTAAAAATGCTGGTGTAAAAATTAAAGGATGTAGTCATATCACTGGTGGTGGATTTGATGAAAATATTCCTAGAATGTTACCTGATGGTGTGAAAGCTATTGTGAAAAAAGAGAGTTATAAAGTTCCAGCTATTTTTGATTTAATTGCAAAAAATGGAAATATTACTGAAGATATGATGTATAACACATTTAACATGGGATTAGGAATGATTATTGCTTTAGATCCTGCTGATCAGGAAAAAGCCATGGCTGCAATTGAAGCAGCTGGTGATACATGTTATGTTGTAGGTCATATTGAAGAAGGCGAAAAAGGAGTTAAATTATGCTAAAAATCGCAGTCTTTGTTTCTGGTGGTGGAACAAACCTGCAATCACTTATTGATGCTACCCAGAGCGGTAGTATCAATGGTGAAATTGTTTTGGTTGTTTCTAATAGAAAAAAAGCTTATGGATTAGAAAGAGCTAAAAATGCAGGAATTCAGGCTGAGTGTATCAAGGATGATCAAATAATAATACAACGCTTAAAAGAAGAAGGCGTTGAGTTAATCGTTTTAGCAGGATACCTTGCGATTTTAAGTGATGAACTTACAGAACTTTATCAGAATAGAATAATAAATATTCATCCATCATTGATACCAGCATTTTGTGGGCCTGGTTTCTATGGCTTGCATGTCCATGAACATGCTTTCAAGCGTGGTGTGAAAGTTGCTGGAGCAACTGTTCATTTTGTCTCTTCAGTTGTTGATGGAGGACCGATTATTCTTCAAGAAGCGATGGATGTATCACAGGCGAGCTCACCTGAAGAGATGCAGAAGATGGTTTTAACAATTGAGCATCGTATCTTACCAGAGGCTGTCAGATTGTTTTGTAATGGTCAATTGAAAGTTGAAAATGAAAGGGTGGAAATATTATGAGAAGAGCATTAGTTAGTGTCACTAACAAAGATGGAATTGTTGAATTTTGCCAAGGTTTAGTTCAATTAGGGTTTGAAATTGTTTCAACAGGAGGAACATTAAGCAAATTACAAGAAGCAGGAATTGCTGCGATTGCAATTGATGATGTCACTGGATTTCCAGAAATTCTAGATGGTCGTGTGAAAACTTTACATCCTAAGGTTCATGGCGGATTGTTATTTAGAAGAGATTTACCTGAGCATGTTGCAACTGTTCAAGAACACGATATTCAACCAATTGATTTGGTTTGTGTGAATTTATATGAATTTGAAAAGGCATTAAAAGCAGGAAAACCAATGGAAGATATGATTGAAAATATTGATATTGGTGGACCATCAATGATTAGAAGTGCAGCAAAGAATTTTAAGGATGTCTTGATTGTGACTGATCCAGCAGATTATACATCTGTATTAGAAGCACTACAGCAGAAAACTGATGATTACAATTTTAGATTAAACTTAGCTTATAAAGCATTTAGTACAACTGGAGCTTATGATGCAATGATATCTCGTTATTTTGCGGGGGTTGTAGGAGATGATTTCCCTGATATTTTGAATATTTCTTTAAAGAAATCTGAACATTTAAGATATGGAGAAAACTCACAACAAAGAGCGAATGCTTATGTTGATGGATTTGTTCAAGAATCTTTGTTAGATTATGAACAATTAAATGGTAAAGAAATTTCATTTAATAATGTTAATGATTTATATGGAGCTATTGCGGTTGTGAGAGAATTTGGTGACCAAATTGTAACAGCAGCTATTAAGCATTCTACTCCATGTGGAGTTGCAATTGCAGAAAGTGGCTATGAATCATACATGAAAGCATATGAAGCAGACCCACAATCCATCTTTGGTGGTATTGTGGCAGTTAACTATAAAATTGATAAAGCAACAGCTTTAGAAATGAAAAAAATCTTCTTAGAAATTGTAGCTGCACCAGATTTTGATGATGACGCATTAGAAGTTCTCAGAACAAAGAAGAACTTACGTGTATTAAAATTAAATAATTTAGATGCAAGAGATGCAAAATATGATATTAAATATCTTGAAGGAAAAGTATTGGTACAAGATATTAATACCAAAATGATTGATGAGATGAAAGTTGTGACAAATGCTGAACCTACACAAGCACAATTGTCTGATATGGAATTTGGTATGAAAGTTGTTAAATTTGTAAAATCAAATGCTATTTGTATTGTCAAAGATGGTGTGACTTTAGCGATTGGTGGAGGACAAACATCACGTGTATGGGCTTTAGAGAATGCTATTCATAATAATCCTGACAAAGATTTTCAAGGGGCTGTTTTAGCAAGTGATGCATTCTTCCCATTTAATGACTGTGTTCAAGTCGCTGTGGATGCAGGAATAACTTCTATTATTCAGCCAGGTGGCAGTGTCAGAGATCAAGATTCTATTGATTTGTGCAATGAACATAATATACCAATGGTATTTAGTGGATTTAGACATTTCAGGCACTAAGAGGTCAAGAGGATGAATGCAAAAGAAATGTGGCAAGCTTTTCCAGATAAAAAGGCTGATGATACTTATTTAGCATGGCAGTATGGTTGTGCTCAAGATAAATTGGCTCAATTAACATTACAGGGAACAAAAACAGCAACAGCTTCCTCTTATCCTGTTTATATGGCAGAGAATGAACCAGTACCTGCAGTGGGGGATTACAGCATCATATTAGACAGTCAGGACCAAGCTGTGTGTATTATTCAAACAACACAGATTGATATCGTCCCTTTTCATCAAGTTGATGAAGAGCAGGCTTATCTTGAAGGTGAGGGTGATCGAACTCTTACTTATTGGCGAGATGTTCATAGAACATTTTTTGAAGATGAAATGAAACGTATTGGTCAAGTTTTTGATGAAGATATGCTTGTTGTTTGTGAAAAATTCAAAATTGTATATCCAAAATCATAAAAGGAGGAAACCATGAAAGTATTAATTATTGGTAGTGGTGGTCGTGAACATGCGATTGCCTATGGCTTGAGTAAAAGTCCTCGCGTTGATGAAATTCACGCTATTCCAGGAAATCCTGGGATTGCTCAAATAGGAACTTGTCATCAAGGGAGTGTAGAAGACTTAGAAGGAATTTTAAAGTTTGTAGAAGACAACGATATTGATTTTACTGTTATTGGTCCAGAAGTTCCATTATGTATGGGGCTTGCAGATTTATTAGAAGAACATGGTCATAAAGTATTCGGTCCTACAAAACATGCTACAACTTTAGAAGGAAGTAAAGCTTTTTCTAAAGATTTCATGGCAAGACACAATATTCCAACAGCTGCTTATAAGGAAGTGAATACATATGATGAAGCTGTTGCTGCATTAACATCATTTACTTATCCAGTTGTTGTCAAAGCAGATGGATTAGCAGCTGGTAAGGGTGTTGTTATTTGTGATGATGAAAAAACAGCAATTGAGACATTAAAAGAAATGATGATTGATGGAAGTTTAGATGGTGCGGGAAGCAAAGTTGTGTTAGAAGAATTTTTAACAGGATTTGAATGTTCATTACTTTGTTTTACTGATGGAAAAACAATTGTACCAATGGTCAGTGCCAAAGACCATAAGCAAATATATGATGGAAATAAAGGTCCAAATACTGGTGGTATGGGGACTGTATCTCCAAATCCATTTATGCCTGAAGGTATGGATGAAACAATTCAAAAAGATATTCTTGATCCGTTTATGAGTGGATTAACTAAAGATCACATGGATTATCGTGGTGTAGTTTTCATTGGTTTGATGATTGAGGATGGAAAAGCGAAAGTTCTTGAGTTTAATGTACGTTTTGGTGATCCAGAAACGCAGTCTATTTTATTAAGGCTTGATAGCGATTTGTTTGATATTATGTATGCCGTGTCAACATCAACACTTGATCAAGTGAATGTATCATGGAAGGATGAGCATGTCGCTTGTTTGGTTCTGGCAGCTCCAGGGTATCCAGGTAGTTATCCAAAGGGCTCTGTAATTACAGGCTTTGATAAAGTCGACAATGATATTATTATTTTCCATGCTGGAACTGCTTTTAATGATAAAGATGAAGTTGTTACAAATGGTGGTCGTGTATTAAATATTTGTGCATTAGGTTCTTCTTTAGAAGAAACAAGAGAAAAGGTTTATAAGGCAGCTGAGGTTATTCAGTTTGATGGTCAATATTATCGTAAAGACATTGGTCTAAATTAAAGGAGTGCAAAGATGAGTAAAGTCTATCGAGTTTATGTAGAAAAAAGAAAAGATTATGCTGTAGAAGCAGATGAAATTTTAAATAATTTAAGAACACAATTAAAATTAGATACATTGACATCTTTAAGTGTAGTGAATCGTTATGATGTTCAAGGTGTATCAGTTGATGTTTTAAATCAAGGGATTCCAACGATTTTAAGTGAACCAATGGTTGATGATATTTACAAAGAAGAATATCCTGTATCAGTTGGTGCAAAAGTATTTGCAATTGAATATTTACCTGGTCAATATGATCAAAGAGCTGATGCTTGTGAACAATGTTTTCAGTTATTAACTGGTGAAAAGAATGTGAAAGTTAAGTGTGCAAAATTAATTGTTCTTATTGGTGAATTAACTGATGAAGAAGTTAAGCGTGTACAAAATTATTTAATTAATCCAGTTGATCAAAGATTAGCGAGCTTAGAAAAAATGGATGATTTAACTGATAGTGATGTTCATATTGAGCATGTTCCAGTCATTACTGGATTCATGAATTATAGTGATGATGAATTAAGACAATTTATTCAAGATAATGGAATGGCAATGAACTTTGATGATTTAAAAGTGACTCAAGATTATTTTAAGAATGAAGAACAAAGAGACCCTACAGAAACTGAATTAAAAGTTCTTGATACATATTGGTCTGATCATTGTCGTCATACAACATTTGCAACAATTATTAGTCAATTGGATATTGAAAATGGTGCATTTAAAGAAATTTTAGAAAAAGATGTAGAAGATTATAAAACGTCTCGTCATCTTGTTTATGGAATTGATACAAAGCGTCCATTAACTTTAATGGACTTAGCAACAATTTCTATGAAAGAACTGAGAAAAACAGGATATTTAGATGATTTAGAAGTTTCTGAAGAAATTAATGCTTGTTCTGTTGAATTAAAGATTCATACATCTGAAGGAGATGAAGATTGGTTATTAATGTTTAAAAATGAAACTCATAACCATCCTACAGAAATTGAACCATTTGGTGGAGCTGCAACATGTTTAGGTG